>JBDTEB010000149.1:0-7221 GCA_039922795.1 Chitinophagaceae bacterium | reverse complement strand
GATGGAATAACCGAATGAAAAAAGTGCTCGCTATTCTAAAAACCGTCTTCAATTACGACACCCTGTATATCGGTGGAGGAAATGCCAAAAAATTGTCTTTTCCGCTTGATTCAAACATCAGGATCTTCACCAATAAAGAAGGTATCAAGGGGGGACCCCGGCTTTGGAATTTGCCTGAAGACAGTTTGTAAAATGAAATTTACGGAATCAATCAACTGTATCAGATTGTTTGTTTCAGGATCATAGAAACCCTTGCAGGATTAGGGTTGAATGGCTGCCAACGATGCACCGCTGATTTCAAAGCTGTCGATATTTTGAAGAAATGCCACTACTTTACAATCGCCAGGTTTCAACCCCGCGGGTAATTTCATGTTCACTTTGCCATCCCTCGAATTAAATGTTTTAAGTTCCCTGACAATGTCTGTATGGCTTAGTTGCTTTCCCGTGTTTTCCCCGGCAGTAACTTTTGACATTCCCTGCCGCTGAACCAGCACAATATTCAGCGTTTGATTTGATGAGGCATTCGAAGTGGCACTCACGGCTATTTCTCCCTTTGCGGTAACTGTAGCCTGAATTTCGCTGTGCGATCTGGATGGGAGCCCTGAAGCTTTTTTAATCAGTCCGCGTAGCTTTGCTTCCTCCGAACCCACCAATTGATTGGTGCCGTTCACCAGTGCCTGCGGCGTGTAAATACTATTGAGCGAGAATTTATTTGCATAGGCAGACTGCCTTGAAGTGTATTCAGCACGACTGAATTTATCCTTCCACCCAAGTCTGTTCCAATAATCTATATGGTAGGCGAGAACGATCATTTCATCTTTGAACTCTCCTGCTAGCCGGGTTACGGCTGCATCGGCAGAAGGACAACTGGAGCAACCTTCGGAAGTAAAAAGTTCAACCACCACAATATTGCCTGGGGCAGTTTTGACCGCGCTGCTGAAAGCCGAAGCAGCAATAAATAGCCAAACGATAAAAGAATATTTGAAGCATTTCATGTGTGCAAAGATCGGCCATCTGGAACTCGCTTCGGGGTTTTTATCAAATCCGGGCCAGGTTCTGAATTATGGTTGTATCCGCAACCCGGGTATCTTCAGCCGGAGAAGGTGCAAAGCATGATCTTACAAATTCATTGATCTTTCTCATCTTATCCTTATCGATCCTGTCAATCGACTTGCCGATATTGAGGGTAATAGACTGGGTCATCTCGTTATCAGAAATCCACTTCCCCTCGGTTTTCTTTACAATAAAACTTTTTATCATTTGGTCATTACTGTCAGCGAGATAAAGATTTGTGCTTATTTTACTCACCGAGAATTTGATGGGTCTGTCGATGTAAAATCCTTGTGTGTTGAAGAGGTGGAGCATAATTGAGGTTTGGTACAGAATTCCAACATGCGTGCCCTTTATAATGTATTGAAAATCAATGCCACAATAAAGACGGCCATTCTCTTTTTTGGAAATAAGTTCATATTCGGTAAAAATTACTTTTATCTGGGCATGATTTTTCTAGTTGTTCCGTCATCCAATATCATTTAGATAAGCCATCTTTATCAAATTAAATAATCAACAAGGAAAACTTAAAACATGAACAATCTCTTCAGAGGACTCATCGCAGGTTACGGAGCGAAGAAGTTGGGTGGTGGCTGCTTTAGCACAATCCTGGTATTCGTAGTAATCTGGTATGCGCTTGGGCATTGCGGCAACGGCAACAATAATCAGAATACGCAACCGAGAGTGCAGAATACCAGTAAACAGGTGACTCCGGTGGCTATCAGGGCCTGATACGATTAGACGTTGATTGACTTTTTTCTGATAATCTCCAGCACCTATTATGCGCATGCAGACGGTTTAATTCATCCCGTTACATAAGGTGTTGGAGATTTCTTACATTCATTACTCGTGTCATGTGATGCTCTTCGCCGCTGCAAACCCATTATCTTTATTGAAAAACCATTGATGAAAATATTACAGTTCGTGCAGTTAAATCAGCGCCAGCGAGAAGATGCGGTAAATAAGATCGTAGTCATCAGCAAGGAGTTGAACGTGGCGGTGGCAGGAGTGAAAGGCGAATCGGAGATACGTATGGCCCTGGCGGGAGAAATTATTCCCGATGCTGATTTCATCTTTGACGAAGTGAACGACGATGTCGTGGATGTGATCTATCGCGAGAACATCTGAACCATTGTTTGACCAATTTTAGTACTTTATATGTATTTTCCCAACAAATTTCAGCCGCTATATGAGCACTCAATCACGTCGCCAGTTTCTCACTCAGCTTACGCTCGCGGGTATCGCAGTTCCCCTGATCGGCAAAGCCGGATATCTTGATCCATCTTATAAATCATCGATCAATTTTGGATATTCAGCCATCACCTGGGGCGGAAAAGACGATGTCGCGATCAGAGAAATTTCATCTTTGGGATTTAAAGGAATACAACTTCGTGCAAACGCCTTCACCACGTATAAAACAAAGGTGGATGAGCTAAAGAAAATGCTGAAAGAGGCTAGGCTTACTTTGGATATGTTTTCAAGCGGCAATGCCGATGTGAATACCGGTAAGGATGAAGAAACAATTGCCATGCACCTCGCGCACGCGAAATTTGTAAAAGAGTTGGGGGGAAGTTTTATCCAGATCACCAATTCTTCCAGGCCAAAAGAAGGTGCCCCTTCAGATGCAGATCTAAAACAGTATGGCAGGTTATTGACTGAGATAGGAAAGCAGACAAAAGCGGTAGGTGTTACGGTAGCCTATCATAACCACATGGGTCAGTTGGGACAGACACCCGAAGAGGTGGATATCATCCTGGGCGCTGCCGATCCGAATTATGTATGCTTTGAATTGGACGTAGCGCATTACACGCAGGGTGGAGGAGATTCCACCGTCGCAATTCGCAAACATGCCAAACGCATTAAGGCGCTACATTTAAAAGATGTTCGCGACGTTCCGGGATCGCCGGGGAAGTATGTTTTTGTTGAACTTGGCCAGGGACGGGTGGATTTTCCCGCCATCTTCAAGGCACTGGATGAGATAAGCTTTAAAGGGTCAGGCATTATAGAGCTCGATGGTGTTCCGGACAAAACAAAAACACCCCTCGAGTGCGCCATCACCAGCAAAGAGTACCTGAAGAGTTTACATTTTAATATTTAGTGTCAGGGCATCCTGTGACCGTTGAAGCCCTCATCCACCAAAAATTCCCACGCCGCCCAAACATCATCCGGAATTTCCTGATAAACCTGGAACCCTTTCCCCGGATAATATTTGATCCTTTCGAGATCTCCGACCATAATGCTCACCAACCTTTCCACCGGAATCTCATCGTTTGGATATTCGTCAAACGACACCGCCGATGAGGCCACCAGCAAAGGTTTTAAAGGGATATACATTCTGGCGGTAGCGTAAGTTCTTCTTTCCATATACGGTTTCTGAACAAGGATCATCGATTGGGGATCTATACCCTTATCCGACATCAGCTGAAGACTGTATTGAATATTTTCTCCCGTATTTGTGGATTTGTTTTCGATAAGAATGGCATTTTCAGGAACGCCCAATTTAACCGCAATTGCCGCAAACTGCTCTGCCTCCGAAACGGTCCAGATCTTGCTGGTGAGATTGCCGAACCCCCCGGAAAAAACGATTACCGGTGCATAGCCCTGCAGATATAATCTTGCCCCTTCTTCTGCCACGCGCAGGTCGTGACTTCCGAGCACGATGAGGCAATCGGATGGGGTAAGGGAATGATTCAGGTGATGATAGTTCCAGAGTTTGACAGCCGCGTTGTAAATATCCGGTAAAAGCATCTTTTGAAGATAATAAAAGGGCGGGTATTACACCCGCCCCATAAAGAAAATAGATATCGTGTTTTGCTTCAGAAAGTGAAAATATTTTACAGATTCTTTTTGAAAAAATCTTTCATATCCTTCCAGGAGGCAGAGTCTGCCTGCGCATTATACGTAATCGGCATATTGAATTTTTTTCCAGCCTCAGTAGACGCCGGATTGGTGAAAGCATGTGTGGCACCAGGATACACTTTGAATGTATAAGAGGCTCCGATGGAATCCATGCTCTTCTTAAACTGCGCTACTTCCGATGCCGAAACCATATTATCGGCTCCGCCGTGAAGGATCAGGAGCTTTGCTTTCAACAATGATTTATCAGGTGCAACGCCTCCTAGTCCGCCGTGGAAGGTTACCACGTCAGCAAGCCCTGCACCCATTTTTGCGGCATTTAAAGCGACGTATCCTCCAAAACAATAACCAATGGCCGCGATCCTGGATGTATCTGTTTGTGGATTTGCTTTAAGTAAATCATAGGCGGCCATAAATCTTGGTTTTATTGCCTGGGGATTTTGATAAAAAGGACCTGCGAACGCCATGGCTTGCTTGGGATCGGCAGCGATTTTTCCATCACCATACATATCGACGCTCATTGCCACATACCCCAATTCTGCCAGTTGTTTCGCCCTTCCACGCACATAATCATTTAAACCCCACCATTCTGGAACTACAAGTACTGCGGGTTTTTTCGAGCTGTCGCTGGCATTATAAGTAATAAAACCCCGGAGTGTGGTATTCCCATCTTTATAAACCACCGGTTCTTCCTTTATGTCCATCGCTTTTGCCTGGGATGGTAATTCACCGGAAACCTTGGCGGTTTCGGTAGCTGCCTCATTATTACAGGATGCCACCACGGCACCTGCCATGAAGAGCGCAGCATAAAAACTTTTCTTTATCATAATATAATATTTGTTGGTTAAACAATAAAAATCTGTATTTCTTCGGTAATGCAGTAACCGGACCAGTGCTTTCCGGGTATCGTTATTTTCAAGATATTTATCCGCTTATTGTCAGACGAGAGGAATTTCCTCTATTTTTAACCAATCAATAACGCCTAAACGAACTGCTATGCCTGGTGTGAAGCCCCTCTTCCTGTTAATAATGTTATGCTCTGCCCTGATCTCAACGGCTCAGGTAAAAAGAATAACAGGAAAGGTCACCGCTCAGGATGACAGCAGTCCACTCGCCGGTGTTTCACTAACTATCAAGGGTACCCTAAATGGTACTACAACCGATGCTAGCGGACAGTTTACATTTAATGCCCGGCCAGGAGCCTTGCTGGTATTCAGTTATATCGGTTTTGACAATAAAGAGATTACAGTGGGAGGTTCCAACGTGTTGAACGTGCAGCTTGTTTCTTCCAATAGTAAACTCAATACAGTTGTGGTGATAGGTTACGGTACACAAAAAAAGAGTGAACAGACCGCAGCCATCAGCACCATCTCCGGAAAAGATATTGTGAAATCGCCCGTTTCGGACGCTACCAATTCATTAATAGGCCGTGTGCCCGGTTTGTTTTCTCAACAGAAAACAGGGCTGCCTGGGGATAACGGAGCAGACATATTTATCCGCGGTCGGGCATCTTCAAATTCTGCCGCACTTATTATTGTTGACGGCGTTGAACGCCAGGGATTCGGTGACATCGACCCCAATGAAATTGAATCCATCAGCATTCTGAAAGATGCCTCTTCCACCGCGCTGTTTGGGATCAAGGGGGCAAATGGAGTAATTATCGTTACCACCAAATCTGGCAAGGTCGGGAAAGCCCGCGTATCCTATTCCGGTAACTTTGGTATTGTTGGTTACACGAGAATTCCCGAGTTTCTTGATGCTTATCGCAGTGCCTCGCTGCATAATGAGGGGGAAGAAAACCTTATCAGGTATAATCTCGTTCCGGCCGGTTATAAAAAATTGTTTTCCGCAGCAGACCTGGAAACTTTTAAGAATAAAACCGGTGATCCACTATTGTATCCTGATGTAAACTGGTATAAAGAATTGACGCGCCCCAACTGGACGCGCAACCAGCATAATCTGAATTTTACCGGTGGGTCGAGGGTAGCCAAATACTTTGTGTCCGTAGGGTATCTTTTCGAGGATGGCATGATGAAAGATTTTAAAACGCCATCGGGGTATCGAACCACACCATCCTTCACCAGGTATAATTTCCGGTCAAACCTTGATTTCTCGCTTACGAAAACAACGACGCTCAGTCTGAGAACTGCGGGACGACTGGAAAATCGCTACTCACCTGTCGGTAATGCAGGACAAGGTGATCTCAGGATCAGGGAAAAAAGTGGAATTGCCGGCCTGATAAGCAGGATCACAGCCATTCCGGCCTGGGGCCTGCCTTTCTTCCCGGAATATACAAACCCCACAACACCGGAACAGAAAGCACTGGATGAAACCTATAACCAGATTGAAGACATTGGTAAACTTGGTGTAAATACTTTTAATCCATACGGCATCCTTAAACGCAGTGGTTACGTTAGCGCCGATAATAATGCGATTGAAAGTATTTTTGTGCTGGACCAGAAACTGGACGCCCTGCTAAGAGGGCTAAGTGCAAAAGTTACCTTCGCCTATGACGCCTACATCAGTGGCGTGCGCTTGCAAACGGGATCGTTTGCGGGGTATGAATTAAACAGGGCGACCAAAGAACTGGTGGTGGGTCGCGGTTCTTTTGAAGACGCGCTGAACGCGCCTGCCACTCAGCGTAATGGCTATATCAAAACAAACTTTCAGGCTGCTATTAATTACAGCAGGAAATTCGGTAATCATACCGTAAGTGCAGTAACGGTGGCCCAGCGGGAACTTAGAGGCGCTGATGGCGCCCAGGCTCCTTTTGCCAACCAGGGCCTGGTATTGAGAATGACCTACAATTACAAGAGCAAATATTATTTTGAAATAAACGGATCATACAACGGTTCTGAAAACTATCCCAGCACCGAGCGCTATGGCTTGTTCCCGGCTGTGTCTGCGGGTTGGACCTTAACTGAAGAGAAGTTTCTGAAAAATGTGTCCTTCCTTAATTATCTGAAATTGAGAGGCTCCTACGGTCTCATTGGATATGGAAGTGCAACGAGTACACGTTTTCTTTTCCTTGATGAATATGCCAACGGCGGTAATACTACAGGTACCGGTGGCGGACAAACGCCAATCAATAACCAGGTGCAATTTGGTAATCCAACATCACTTACCAACAACCCTGTAGTGTGGCACAGCAAAGCCGGCAATCCTTTCGTAACCTGGGAGAAATCAATCAAGCGGAATATCGGTTTTGAAAGTTCTTTTTTCAACAGCAAGCTGAACCTGAACTTTGATCTCTTTGATGAAAAACGATATGATATACTGCTGCCAAAAAATAGTTCCGCGCTGGCGATCTACGGG
>JBDTEB010000148.1:0-5225 GCA_039922795.1 Chitinophagaceae bacterium | reverse complement strand
GCCCCCACAAGGCCGGCAGGGCGGACGCGAGGCGCACGTCTGCAAGGCCAGATGAACGCAACCCCGGTGAAATAAAACAATAACTTTGAACGGCATGTCAACACTCACTATAACCATTATTCAATCCAATCTCCACTGTCTCGACAAAACGGCCAACCTGGAGATGTTCGGCAACAAAATCAGGGCGATAGAAGAAAAGACCGAGATGGTGATCCTTCCCGAAATGTTCAATACCGGCTTCGTAACCGACCCTGAATCTCATGCCGAAAAAATGGAAGGGCCAACCATGGAATGGATGAGAAAGCTGGCAGCGGAAAAACGAATCATCATCACAGGCAGCCTCATCATTGAAGATAATGGCAAGTATTTCAACCGGCTCATCTGGATGCTGCCGGTAGGACAGTACGGCCACTATGACAAGCGACATCTCTTTAGCTATGCCCGGGAACAGGAGAAATTCACGGCCGGCAATAAGCGTTTTATCGCTTCTGCCAAAGGCATAAAATTAAATATTCAAATCTGCTATGATCTTCGGTTTCCCACCTGGGCAAGCCAGCAGTCTTTTGTTCCGCCGTTGCTCAGGAAAAAAAGAGTGTCAAATTTCGATGCTTTCGACGAGCCCGAACATCCTGAATACGACCTGCTGATCTATGTTGCTAACTGGCCGCAAAAAAGAAATCTCGCCTGGATCACCCTGCTCACTGCCCGGGCAATTGAAAACCAGTGTTATGTGATTGGTGTAAACCGCGTGGGAAAAGATGGAAACGACCTCAATTACAGCGGCGACTCTATGGTGGTAGATCCGCTTGGAGAGGTGATCTACAAAAAGGCAGATGAAGAAGATGTTTTCACTTTTACCATTGACAAAACGCATATCGACTCGATCAGGAGACAGTTTCCATTTTGGAAAGATTCAGATCATTTTATGATCCTTTCCGGTGACCCAGAATAAATAACCATGTCAGAAGCTTTTTATAATTGCCGGATCTATACCGGCTCGGAAGTACTGGAAAATGCCGCCGTAATTATAGAGGATGGCATCATCGCGGACTTGATCCCTGCAGATCAACTTCCTGACGAAATAAGGAAAACCGATCTCAACGGTCTAAACCTTGCCCCCTCGCTGATCGACCTGCAGATTTATGGAGGAAATGGTAAATTATTTTCCAACGATCTTTCCGTTGACACGCTAAAGGCAACCGCTGAGTATTGTTTAGCAGGGGGTGCCAGTCATTTTATGATCACGATGGCAACGGATTCTATTGAGAAATTCCTCGAGGGCGTTGCCGCTGTTCGGGCCTACCAGGCTGAAGGCGGCAAAGGCTTGCTGGGGTTGCATCTTGAAGGTCCGTTTATCAATGTTATAAAAAAGGGTGCTCACCTTCAGGAATTTATCATCAGGCCGACGAAAGACCTTCTGGAAAAATTATTTGAAAAAGGAAAAGGAGTCATTCGAATGATGACCCTTGCCCCTGAATTTTGCGAACAGTGGGTTTATGATCTGCTTCATGAAAACGGCGTGATTATTTCCGCGGGTCATACCAATGCCACATTTGGCCAGGCTTTCCACGCCTTTGACAGTGGCGTTCCGGCGGCCACGCATCTTTTTAATGCCATGTCGGCATTCCAGGGCCGCGAGCCGGGCATGGTGGGAGCCATTTATGAGCATCCTACAGTGATGAGCAGCCTGGTTTGTGATGGTGTGCATGTAGATTTCATGTCAGCGAGGATCAGCAAAAAAATACTGGGGGAAAGATTATTTTTTATCACCGATGCGGTAACTACAACACAGGGAACATACACCCATGAATTCAGGGAAAATCGGTACACACTTCCTGATGGCACGCTTTCAGGATCGGCCCTCACGATGATGCAATGCGTTATAAACGGTGTGAAAAAGGTGGGTATTCAGCTGGACGAAGCTTTACGCATGGCTTCCCTCTATCCAGCCAGGCTTGCAGGACTTGATGCAGAAATGGGAAGTATTAAAAAAGGAAAAAAGGCAAGTTTTCTTTTATTTGATGATGAGCTGAAAGTGTGCAAAGTGCTGAGTTTTTAACGCGGAGAAATTAATTCCAACACCTTTTGCATTTTTGGGTCAGTTGCTTCGCGTATAGACTGTAGTGAGGCGCCAACGATAATATCGGGGATCACTCCTCTCCCATCCTTTACAGCATCTTTATCCAGCACCAGCCTGAATCGCGGAAGAGTAAAGCGAACATGGCTCCCTGGCAGTGTGGCCGTAGGTATCAGCCAGGCGGTATTTCCATAAGCGCCTCCGCCTGTTTCTTCTCCTACCAGCTTTACATTTCTCTGGCCCTTCAGAAACCCGGCAAATAATGAGGTGGCTGAAAAAGAATTGCCACCCGTAATAACATATACCTCACCGTTATAATGATTGTGTTTCTTCGGCTTGAAAAAATGCCGCTCGAAATACCCAAAGTGATATTTACCATCACTGCGCTTTCGGGTGATGAATTGCATAGATATCCAATACCAGAACTGGTTCTGAATATACCTGGAGTTGTTGTTTGATCGGTCGATAGCGTACAGTGAATCGGCGATCTTAAATGGATGATCGATCAGGTAACGGGTGAGCAAATTGGAAATGCCTACATTACCGCCTCCATTGTATCTCACGTCAATAACCAGGTTTTTAATCTGTTGTTTTTTTATTGTTTTCATGCTGCTGCGAATGAAACGACTTAAATGTGCTTCCCTCAAAAAACTATTTATGACAAGCAGGGCATATTTTCCGGAGCTATCAATTCGCAGGCTTCTGTCTTCTTCATCAAGTTGTTTTTTCCGTGCTCTTCTATCCGGCTTCTTGTAATCAAGTAGAAGCCCTGATGCCACACTATCCTGCCTCGAATTAAAAACCGGGATGGTCACTCGTTCGGAAACATTATTACTGTCGCGGTAGCTTATGTCAAAATTCTTTTTCAGGCCGAATACATTCCTGTACCAGGAACTGAAACCGCCCCGGTTGCTGAGCGTTTGGAATTTATGAGTAATGGAAAACCCATCCATTGGCAAAAAAAGAAAGAGGCTATCCCGGTAATAAGCAAACGCTTTTCCATCAATGCTGTCGAGAATGGTTCCGCGTTTAAGTATAGAATCCTTACGGTTTAGATTGGCATAGATTACCGAGCTGTCGTTCCAGAGTTTGATACTTAGGGGAAACTGGTCCATACGAACCGTGTCAAGAAATTTTGAATACGCTTTGGAAGACCGAACAGCAGTGTGTCCGCAGCGAACTTCAGACAGAACAAAACTCAGGATTGTTTTAAATTCGGGTTCATTCATTGGTTTGTTCAACCGGGAATAACCGAGATTAAAATAGTAATCGATCGAATCTTTGGAATTATACCAATAAAGGCTTGGATGATTTTTTTCAAGAATATTTCTGAAGACCCTGAAATCATGTTGCATGGTTGCCACAGAGATTTTTTTTGACGGGTCATAAGCTTTGTGTAATCAGGTACAGGATGAAAAAAAAAGGATCGCTGCAATAGTCATTCGGCATATCTTTTTCCTTTTTTTCATAAGTCAGCGAGGCAGGCTATTGCTGAAAAGCGTTCCAGCCCTGGGCGGTGATAGGAAAAGTATTGCCACCTTTCGTGATGATATTACTTCCTTCCCCCGGGTCGGTCATGTACCCGATTACGCTGATCTGTTCGTTAAGAACCAGTTTATCATATGCCGATTGCGGGAGGGTAAAAAGCAGTTCGTAATCTTCGCCGCCACTCAGTGCGCAGGCAGTTGGATCCAGTCCAAATTTATATGCTGCCTGTCTGCTTTCTTCGTTAATCGGTATCTTGTCCTCGTAAAGTACGCAGCCCAGTTGACTTTGACGACAGATATGAAGGATTTCCGAACTCAGTCCATCACTTACATCCATCATGGCAGTAGGTACGATATCAGAAGACTGAAAAAATTCAATGATATCTTTTCTTGCGTCGGGTTTTAACAAGCGACCGACCACATATTTTTCTCCTTCAAGATCCGGCTGAATCTTCGGATTTTCCAGATAGATCTGTTTCTCGCGTTCGAGCATGGTGAGTCCAAGGAAGGCGGCACCAAGAAATCCGCTGACGCAGAGCAGGTCGCCCTGTTGGGCAGTGCTTCTTTTTACAAACTTATCCGGAGCCACTTCGCCGATAGCGGTCACCGAAATAACAAATCCTTTTTGTGAGGTGCTCGTATCGCCGCCCACGAGGTCCACGTCGTAATGGTCGCAAGCCGCCAGCACACCTTCGTAAAATTCATCCAGTGCTTCCAGGCTGAACCGATTGCTGAAGGCGATGCTCACGGTAACCTGGGTAGGTATTGCATTCATCGCATACACATCGCTGAGATTGACGACGATGCTTTTGTAGCCGAGATGCCTGAGCGGAGTGTACATCAGGTCAAAGTGCACGCCTTCTATCAGAAGGTCCGTAGTGATTACTGTTTGTTTGCCGAAATGATCCATAACGGCAGCATCGTCCCCAACACCCAGTACGGTTGATGCGTTCTTTATTTCAATGTTCCGGGTAAGACGATCAATCAATCCAAACTCGCCCAGTGACGATATTTCCGTCCGCTGATTTTCCATAATTTTCCTTGTGTCGCCCGGCATCCCGGGCAGATGATTCTATAATGTACCGTTAACCCATTGACCCAGTTCGTCGTGGATAAGGCCGTTGGTAGCAAGTACCTGGGGGTTGTAAGGCGAATATTTGTCACCCTGGAAATTCGTGATTTTTCCACCCGCTTCCATCACCATTAAAGCACCGGCGGCGCTATCCCAGGGCTGCAGGTTGTGTTCATAAAAACCGTCGAATCTGCCGGCGGCTACCCAGCAGAGGTCTATCGCGGCCGAGCCGAGTCGTCTTACGGGGATACCTTTGCGAATCAGTTTTTCGAATATCTGCAATGGACCATTATGAGTATCGAGATAGCTGTATGGAAAACCGGTGACGAGGCAGGATGTGGCCACTTCCGATTTTGCGCTTACCCGGATCGGATTGCCATTCAACGTTGCGCCTTTGCCCTTTTCGGCAAAAAATGATTCTCCAATAATCGGATTAATCACCGCCCCGAAGATCATTTCGCCGGCTTTCTCAAGACCAATACTTACGCAGCAAAGCGGGATCCCGTTGGCGAAATTGATGGTACCATCGATAGGATCGATAAACCATTTGTATTCGCTGTCCATTTTAATCTCGCCTTTTTCCTCGCTA
>JBDTEB010000147.1:0-10756 GCA_039922795.1 Chitinophagaceae bacterium | reverse complement strand
ACTGTTTAATGAAATTGAAAGTGAGCTTAAGGGAAAGATCGTAAAAGTGCTTGTTGACGATGCCTCCCCGGTTGAATATGATCAGCCACTCTTTCTGGTAGATCCTTCCTGATGAATTTCTTATGATTGGTCAATACAAGATTTGATGGTTCGCAGTAATTGTCAGATTTTTTGTTGACCTTCTATTTTCCCGGAATGTTCCGGTCTGGTGGTGTACTCAAACAAAAAACCCCTCGATGTTTAAAAAAGTATTGATTGCGAACAGAGGTGAGATAGCGCTGAGGGTGATACGTACCTGCAGGGAAATGGGCATCAAAACCGTTGCTGTTTATTCTACTGCTGATAAGGACAGTCTCCACGTAAAATTTGCTGACGAGGCTGTTTGTATTGGCAAGCCCGCTTCTTCAGACTCTTATCTGAATATACCACACCTGATGGCAGCTGCCGAGATCACCAATGCAGACTGCATTCATCCGGGTTATGGATTTCTTGCCGAAAATGCAAAGTTCGCCGAGATCTGTGGTGAACACGGGATAAAATTCATCGGCCCCACACCCGCAATGATCAATGCGATGGGTGACAAGATCACGGCGAAAGAAACCATGATCAGGGCTGGTGTTCCAGTAGTTCCAGGTGGTGGTGGATTACTGGAAAGTGTACACGAGGCAAAAAAACTCGCTGCCGAAATCGGTTACCCTGTTATTATGAAGGCCACTGCCGGAGGTGGTGGTAAGGGTATGAGAGTGGTATGGTCGGAAGATGAAATAGAAAAAGCTTTAAATACAGCCAAGATAGAGGCTGCTGCCTCATTCAAGAATGACGGCATCTACATGGAAAAATTTGTAGAAGAGCCCCGTCACATCGAGATCCAGATTGCCGGTGATCAGTACGGTACGGTTTGTCATCTCAGCGAGAGAGATTGTTCTATCCAGCGCAGGCACCAGAAACTTGTTGAAGAATCACCTTCGCCATTCATGACAGAGGATCTTCGGCAGAGAATGGGTGAGGCTGCGATCAGGGCTGCTTCTGCCATTAATTATGAAAGTGTGGGCACCGTAGAATTCCTGGTTGACAAGCACCGGAATTTTTATTTTATGGAGATGAATACCCGTATCCAGGTTGAACACTGCGTTACGGAAGAAGTAGTCAGTTTCGATTTGATTAAGGAACAGGTAAAGATCGCCGCCGGAGAAAAAATATCCGGTCAGAACTACGAACCGGTGATGCATGCCATAGAGTGTCGCATCAATGCTGAGGATCCATACAACGATTTTCGTCCAAGCCCCGGGCGAATAACGGTTCTTCATCAGCCCGGTGGCCATGGCATCAGGGTAGATTCGCACGTTTATGCGGGTTATACCATACCTCCTTATTACGATTCCATGATTGGTAAGATAATAGCGGTTGCACGTACCCGTAATGAAGCCATCAGCACCATGCACAGGGCGCTTTCCGAATATGTGATAGAAGGAGTAAAAACAACCATTCCCTTTCATCTTCAGCTGATGAAGGATGAACGTTTCAGAAGCGGAGATTTTAATACAAAGTTTTTAGATGATTTTAAGTTGTTGTGAGTGTTGCGCTCCCAGCTTTGAATCAGTGGAAGTTTGTAATTCCCTGCATCCAATAAGACAATCAGGCATCGGCTATCATTTATAGAAAATTAAAAGGCGACTCCGAATGATATCGTATTACTTGCACTTCTTCCTGTAATGTTGACTATAATTTATATAAAATAAAAAGGCGACTCCCAATGGGGTCGACTTTTTATTTTAAGACCTGGTAAGCGAAGTATTTCTTAAGGCTGATTCCCAACAGCTGATTTCTGCGGTTCCATCCCTTTTCCGCCTTTGTGGCCTTTCTTTCCGTTCTTCATTCGCATCTCCTTCATTTTCTTCATCTGGTCTGCATTCAGTACCGTGCTCATCTTGTCATTTCGTTCGTTCTGAAGCTCTGCCATCTTTTGCTTCTTTTCTTTTTTACCCAGCGACTTATCATCCCTGATGGCAACTGCCTTATCGCGGAATGCTGCATTTTGCTCTTTCATTACAGCTTCCTGACTTTTGGTGAGATTTAATTCACTTCTCATCTCTTTCATCTTTTCCATTTTCACCTTGTGGCTACCTGTAGAATCCTGGGCGTGAGTAAGCGAAGTTGTGCCCGCTACCAAAGCGAGAATTGCAAATATTTTTTTCATTTTGTTTTTTTTAATGTGCGGGTAAGACGAGGCTTGTAAACATGCGTTTAATCGCCAGAATGTTTTAACATATTGCAGGCGGTGAGAGATGGACTGCTTACAGAAAGTTTTCTACTAACTTGTCAAACGCTGATTCTCTCCCATAAAAAGAGGCCAGCCTTTTCAGGACAGTTTCAACAACGGCATCCGGACAGGACGCACCGCTGGTAACCAGCACGCGAACAGGGGAAGAGGAGGGAAGATAGTCGCGGGTGAGCAATTCCTGGTGTGTGTGAAAATCATAATGCAGGATATCGTCGGCGGAAATGATTTTTTTCTCAGATTCGATAAAATAAGCAGGCAGTTTTTCCTCGCAGAGTTCTACCAGATGCGATGTGTTGGAAGAATTATATCCGCCTACCACAATGGCAAGATCAGCCTGGGTTTTTAGCAGGCTGCTGACCGCCGTCTGGTTATCATTGGTTGCATAACACAGCGTATCACGGGTTTCAGCAAAATAATCGGTAATGTTATTTTCTGCGGGTTTGAACCTGCCAATCATTACAGACTTTAAAAAATCTGCTATGGCCTCGGTTTCACTGGCAAGCATGGTTGTTTGATTTACCACGCCGATCCGCTGAAGATCTTTTAAGGGGTCAAAACCTGCACTCATCCGTCCCTGAAAAGTTGAGGCAAAATCATCAGGAGTTCTTTCGCCGGTAATAAATCTCGCCAGTTCCATCGCCTCATCCATATCTTTTACAACAATGGTGGCTGTGTTCGAAGCTGCATGTGAAAATGTCGCCCGGGTTTCTTCATGGTTGGGCTTGCCGTGAATAACAACAGTATAATTTTTTTTAGCGATTTGCTCAGAACGGTTCCATACCCTTTCAACAAACGGGCAGGTGGTGTCGTATTTCGCGGTTTGTATGCCGAGCTGATTTAATTCTTTTTCTATTTCCAGGGTGGTGCCAAACGCCGGGATGATCACTACATCATCTGCATTAAGGGAGGAAAAAGGGATCAGCTCCTTGCCGGAAGTATCCTGTAAAAACTGCAATCCCCGGCTGCGCAGGTCATTATTTACCTGCGGATTATGGATCATCTCGCTAAGCAGAAAAATTCTTTTATCAGGATTTTCATCGATCGTTCGGAAAGAAATCTCAATCGCATTTTCTACTCCATAACAGAAACCGAAATGCCGCGCCAGGTAGATCTGAAGCACGCCCATATCGAGCAGGGTAGGACTAAAATCTTTTTTTAACTTATCTTCCTGTTTTCTGCGGTTTTTAATGGCAGAAATAAGGGGGCTTCGATACGTTATAGGAACATTGAACGTTTTCATACACTATAATAACGAAGCGAAAATACAGCTTTATTGCTGCATAGGCACCGTCCCTGAAATCATCCATTTATCCTGATTAATTATGAGTACAACATATCAACCGGTTGGCTGGAGTATCGACTCCAATATTTATGAAGTTAACCTTAGACAATATACGGCTGAGGGTACCTTCCTTGCTTTCGAAAAAGAACTTCCGCGGCTCAAAGATATGGGGATAGAAATCCTCTGGTTTATGCCGATCACCCCGATCAGCAAACTGAAAAGACTTGGCAGTCTTGGCAGTTATTATGCCTGCTCCGATTATACCTCTACCAACCCCGAGTTTGGCAGTCTTGATGATTTTCGCAATCTTGTTGAAGTGGCTCACCGGCTGAACATGAAAGTGATTATCGACTGGGTGGCCAATCACACAGGTTGTGATCACCGCTGGGTTACGGAACATCCAGGGTATTACAAGCTCGATGCCAATGGCAACAGGTATGATGCCCACGGATGGGATGATGTGATAGATTTGGATTATGATAATCCGGCACTAAGGGAAGAAATGATCTCGGATATGATGTTTTGGGTGCGGGAAGCAGCGATCGATGGATTTCGGTGCGATATGGCGATGCTTGTGCCATTAAACTTCTGGGAAAAAGCCAGGACTATCCTCGATGCGGAAAAGAAACTTTTCTGGCTTGCAGAATGTGAAGAAACGGATTATCACCCGGTTTTCGACGCAACCTATTGCTGGAAATTTCTGCATAAAATGGAAGCTTACAGCAAAGGTCAAACAGATTTGCGCGGACTTGAAGACGTGCTTGATTTTTACGAGCAAAGCTTTCCGGAGAATGCGATGCACGCTATGTTTACTTCGAACCACGATGAGAATTCTCACAGCGGAAGCGAGTTTGTGCGACTTAAAGAGCTGGCTGTTCCATTTGCGCTATTTACGTGTACGTGGAAGAGTATCCCGCTAATTTATAGCGGCCAGGAACTGCCAAACAAAAAGAGCCTGAAATTTTTTGACAAGGATCCTATTGAATGGACCGGGACATACGAGCTGGAAGAATTCTATCGGAAGTTACTGCGGTTGCGAAAAACCAGCCGGGCCATGGCAGCAATAGGTACCAGCGTTACCAGACTGGTGACGAATGTGGATCACAAGGTTTTTGGCTTTATTCGTAAAGGAGGAGAGGATGAGGTGATTGTTTTAGTCAATTTATCAGGGGAGAGTTTTGGTGAAGTAATCATTGCAGAGGGTCAGTTGAGTGGTCAGTACACCGCGTTATTCAACGAATCCAGGGGCATCCTGAGGCCGGGAGTACCCATCAGTTTGGCGGCCTATGGGTACGAGGTGTTTGTTTCAAATAAATTGTTATAAATAAAAAGGCCGGAAGAACTTCCCGGCCTTTTTATTTATATCTGCTTAAGAATGCTAATTCGCACCAAGCTTGATCTTGTAAGGATATATATCTTCAAAACCTGAATACATACCTTCCAGCTTCACTTCTCCCGGAGATTTTTCCACTTCTTTTCTCAGGTCATCCAGGGTAAGCACATCTTTACCGTTAACCTTGATGATTATATATCCCTCCTCGATCCTTGTTCTTGAAAGAGCACCCTTCTCATTAATCGAGTTCACTTTAACACCACCTTTAATGCCCATTTCTGTGGCGGTCTTTTTATCTACCGTAGTAAGTGTAGCGCCAAATTTATCAAGCACAGATGATTTTACAACAGAGGTAGTACCACTGGTATTTTTAAGAATCAGTGAGGCAACCTGTTCTTTACCATCCCTTACATAACCAACTTTGACATTGTCGCCAGGACGATACGTGGCGATCTGTCCTACCATATCAGCACCTGAGCTTACGGATATACCATTGATCTTGGTGATAAAATCACCTTTTTTGATACCGGCGATAAATGCAGCACCTTCCGGCGTAACATCCATCACATAGATCCCGTCGCCGTCCTTTACATTCTGCTCTAGTCTCTGCGCATCACTCATCGATTCTGGCGCGTATTGAATGCCCAGGTAAGCGCGCTGAACGGTTCCGAATTTGACCAGGTCGGCCATTACTTTTTTCACAATATTGACGGGAATCGTAAACGAGTATCCCGCATACGAACCTGTGGGCGAGGCAATTGCGGAATTTATACCTATCAGCTTTCCTTCAGTACTAACCAATGGTCCACCACTATTTCCCGGGTTTACTGCGGCATCTGTCTGGATAAAAGATTCAACAGGTGTCTCGCTCTTCCTGCGATTAATCTCCAGCGTTCTTCCTTTCGCACTTACGATACCGGCAGTCACTGTAGTTTCGAGGTTAAGCGGATAACCTACAGCCAGCACCCACTGACCAACTTTTACTTCGTCCGAATTGCCATAAAGAACGAAAGGTAAACCCTTGCCTTCAATTTTTAGTACGGCAAGATCACTCGACGGATCAACCCCAACGAGTTTTGCCTTGAACGACCTCCTGTTACTCAATGTCACGGTGATATCATCCGCTCCGTCAACCACATGGTTGTTAGTAACAATATAACCATCTTCACTGATAATAACGCCGGAACCTGAAGCCTGCTGGGGAATGGAACGTGACCGGTCGAACATGTCGCCCCAGTCGTCGCCTCCAAACAGATCAGAAAAAGGACTTCTTCTGGGAATATTATTGCTTGCCTTGGCAGTTGCCTTGGTTTTGATGTGAACAGTAGCGGGGATTGTGGACGATGCCGCCAGAGTAAAATCCAATGGGGCATTGGCAGCCCCGGTTACACCGTCAAATCCTGCATAGTTGGCCGGGGGTTTCGTTGTCGTGGACGCCGCGGCGGCTTCATATTGATAAACCTCTTTGTGCGTAAAATGGTTGTAGGCGACCATACTACCCACAGCCGAAGAAGCGCTCAGGACAACTATCGCAGCAGCTTGTTTCAATTGCATAAATGATTGGAATTTTTAGAGAGTTTCAAGTACAGTTTCAAATTGCATGCCCCTGTTAAGTGAATTAACGATGGATCATTATTAATGTTTTAGGCAATTATTCTTTAACATAAGTTTTATTAAAGTCTTCGCAGAAAGCTGACTTGAAAGTTACAGTTTTTTCATACAACCAACAACAGTCCGGGGTTTTCTGTAGAAAACTCTACCGGAAATTCTTACTGGCAGAGGAATGTACTATGGAGTCACTTCAGACCAGCCAAAAATGACATGGTGTCGACGTTATCTGCGAAATCTGTCAGGGTTGGATCCTGAATGGTCGCAAAAGGCGTCAGTCCATTTCCGGTCAGACACTGTACATCCTGCCTTTGAGACAGTTCAGTGATCAGCTGGTCGCGGTCTGTATAAAAGCCATAATTCAGTTGGCTGATAGGAGAGAAGATCTGTTCATTTTCAGCCAGAAGTACAGACCCATTTGTCATGTAATATTTGTGATCGATCAGCAAAATGGCATACTGGTAATCAAAATTGTTGCGGTATTTATTATGGTCAACGAAGTATGCATATTTATTAAATGATTCCAGAAGGGGAATGAAATCATAGCCCGGTGGAACATACATTTTTGTGACGTTCCGGCATCCCAGACCGAAATACAGGTTTACCGCGTCTGAAAGGTTTGCTAAATCTTCCGCGGATTCAGTTCCATCAAGCACCGCTACGGAGGTTCGGTTTCTGCGAATGATATGCGGATATTTATTGAAATAGTAATCGAAGTATTTCGAGCTATTATTACTTCCTGTCGCAATGTATGCATGACAGGACTTCAACTGATCCGAAAAACGGATGATGGTAGAGATTTCCGGTTCCCATTCGTTCATTTTTCCCACAAGATGTTTCAACAAGATCTCATCTTTCGTGGAAGTTTTTACCAGGCTCTGATGACCGGATAAAAAGACACAAAGAACATCATGAAAACCCACCAGGGGAATATTGCCCGCAAGGATAAGTCCAACTGTGGTGGAAGAGGTATCATCCCTTACACTGTATTGGGTAGCGAATTGTGAAAGCTTAAATGCGTCCAGATAATTAGAGGCGATAGAAAACGTTGCCCTGTCGGTAAATTGAGGAATGAACCAGGCATTGGCAATACCGGCTCTGGCTTTGATGTCTACCCATTGGGCACTGTTTTCGCGGATATAGTCACCCAATTTCTGAAGAAGTTCAATTCTTTGCTCTGCGTTCATAGCCGCCCGATGGCATCATTTTGTTTAGTCGCTATAATGATTAATTCAGCAAGCCTGCGTAAATTCGCTGACAAAGTAAGCACATAATACCCAAAATCTAAGACTGATCATGGCTATAAAAATAACAGATGAATGTATCAATTGCGGCGCCTGCGAACCGGAGTGCCCGAATAACGCCATTTACGAAGGTGGGGTGGAATGGGCAGTAGCAGACGGAACTTCCGTGAGAGGACCTTATACTTTGATGGATGGTACCGTGGTTGAGGCAACTGATCGCCAGGCACCAGTGAGCGTAGATAGTTACTACATCACTCCAAATAAATGTACCGAGTGCCAGGGATTTCATGAAGAACCCCAGTGCGCCGCCGTTTGTCCGGTTGACTGTTGTGTGCCCGATGAGATGTACCGCGAGACAATAGATGAATTGATGGGCAAAAAAGAAAAATTACACTTGTGAAAAGTCGGTTTGTTTCGACATTTCAGAAAACCGGTTCAATGTAAAGTGTTGAATTGAATAATGCACCCCCTGCGTTTATTTAGAAGGGTTGATATTTCCCATTTCAGGGTGAAGGTCTGACTTTCACCCATTTTTTTTAGCATTGTATTAAAGCCACAATTCTGGCGTGACCGGAGTGATCGTAAGAAAGATATCTTCCGGGCTATCTCTCAAATAATGTGAATTGGCCAGGATTATTTTCTTTTTTTGGTCAATCTTTGCGGTGCAATGTCAAAATCAATGATCAAAAAAGGCAGTAAACCTGTGGTGGCATTTTTAACTGGCGGATATTCCGGTGAAGCAGTGATCTCCTACCAAAGTGCCAAAACCATCGAAGCCAACCTGGACTACAACCAGTTTACTGTGTATAAAATAGATATTACAACTTCGGGATGGTTTTATACTGCTCCCGGCGATGAGAAATTCGAAATAGACAAGAACGATTTCAGTCTTACCATTCATGGTATCAAAGTTGCTTTTGACGTGGTGCTGATTGGAATTCATGGCACACCGGGGGAAGACGGTAAATTGCAGGGTTATTTCGATATGCTGCGTCTGCCCTATACATCCTGCAGCGCAGCAGTATCTGCGCTTACCTTTAACAAACGATTTACGGTGGCAGTTGCGGCATTTGGAGGTATTCCAGTCAGCAAGTCTGTGCATCTTTTTAAAGAACATCCTACAGACCCCGGTGAAATTCTAAAAGAGCTTCATTTACCCGTGTTTGTGAAACCGAACAATGGCGGAAGCAGTATCGGGATGTCGAAGGTGATCAACATTCAGGACCTGCCTGGGGCACTGGAAAAGGCTTTTCTGGAAGATACACAGGTGCTGGTTGAAGAATTCATTGCCGGCCGGGAATTTACTATTGGCGTTTTCAGGCATCAGGGGACAATTACAACTTTGCCGATAACAGAAGTGATTAGCAAGAGAGATTTCTTTGATTATGAAGCAAAGTATGTTTCGGGAATGAGCGAGGAGATCACACCTGCAGTCGTTGATGACTCTATAGCGCAGCAGGTGCGCGATTTGGCAAAAAAGGCCTATTCCATATTTAACTGCAGTGGTGTGGTAAGGATTGATTTTATTTACAATGAGGCGAAAGGTCTCCCTTATATGCTCGAAATAAATACTGTACCGGGGCAAAGTGAAGCAAGCATCGTTCCGCAGCAGGTTAGAGCAATGGGCTGGACCCTGACTGAATTTTATACATCACTGATAAAGGAAGCCATGGCATCCTGAACCAAACTGACTGGAGATCATTAAAATATTACCCGTGTTCAATTTTATTACAAAACGGCCTTTGTGGATTAACGTACTTTTTGCATTATTCCTGTTGTTTTTACTGGTGTTCGTCTTCCTGGCCTCACTTAGTTTTCTTACCAGGCACAACAAGAAATTGAAGATCCCGTCCGTAGCTGGAAAAACGCTTAATGAAGCAACCAGGATGCTTTCCCAGCAGGGATTTGAAGTGGAGATCCAGGACTCTGTTTATGTCGATACACTGGCACCCCTGATAGTTACAAGACAGTTTCCTGAAGCAGAGTCAGAAGTGAAGATTAATAGAACCGTGTATCTCACTGTAAACCGGGCCGTTGCTCCGATGATCAGTATGCCCCGCCTGATGGGAAGCTTCCGAAATGCCATAGCTATCCTCAAGCAGTTCGGACTGAAACTTGGCGATACAACTTACCGGCCGGACTTTGCAAAGAATTCAATTTTAAGCCAGTTGTATAATGGAAAGGAGATCCGGCCGGGAACGAAGGTGCCGATGGGCTCCACCATCTCTCTTGTTCTCGGAAGCGGAGTTTCAAATACCAATCTGATTGTGCCCGATCTTTTTGGTAAAACTTTCGAAGCGGCCCTTGATCAGATGCAAGCCATGGGGGTCGGCCTCCTTAAGGTGGTTGACCCGGGGGTTTCTGATACGATGAATGCTTACATTTATAGACAAAATCCTGAGCGGCTTTCCGACGACGGAAAAGTAAACAGGATTCGGCCAGGTCAGTTGATCGATGTGTGGCTGAGCGCCGAGCCGAAACATAAAGCAGATACAACAAGCGATTCTCCCATAACCCCACAATAACTTTTTATGCAAAGCATCACTGTTCAGGAAGTAAAAGAAAGGCTCGCCAGGGGCGAGAAATTGAATATTCTGGATGTTCGCGAGCCGGATGAGTACGCAGAATTTAACATCGGCGGGAAGTTGATGCCGCTTGGTGTGATTCAGAATATGGATGTAGAAGACATCGAACCCTGGAAAGAAGAGGAAGTGATCGTTCATTGCCGCAGTGGAAAACGCAGCGCGACGGCTTGTATGATCCTCGAATCGCTTGGCTTTGTCAACACAAAAAATCTCGAGGGCGGAGTGTTAAGCTGGCAGGAAGCCGGGCATTCAGCAAAGTAGCTGGCTGCCTTGTGGGGGCAGGCCTTGCGTTTGCGCTGGTCGCCATTTCGTCGGGTTACTGGTTCTGCGAGATGCTTGCCTTTCGTTCACCCTGTCGCTATTTCGTCGCGTTACTGGTTCTGCGAGATGCTCGCCTTTCGTTCACCCTTTACATTGTAGGGG
>JBDTEB010000146.1:0-2888 GCA_039922795.1 Chitinophagaceae bacterium | reverse complement strand
TATATCTTTTCTCAGTATGATATTGGTTCCTTCCACCGAACTGTTGATCAGCGGGAATTTTTTGATACATCGGGCGATAGCCTCGACAAAAAGTGGGGTGAATGTAATCCTTGTGCCCTCTCTTTTTTCGAAGGATGTTTTTACCCGGTTCCTCCAAAGCACGAGATTGGTGACATCCGCCTCTGAAAAACTGGTGACATGAACACTGGTCTGGATGCTCTTCGTCATGTGCTCGGAAACCAGCTTTCCCATCCGGTCCATCTCGATAAACTCAGTATTGTCCTGCGCTGCCGGTCTAACTGAGGGCTCCGTAGTTGACCGCTCACTGATTTTTTCTACTGCGGTGATTTCCGGTTTTTGATTTTCCGAACCATTCCTGCCCTCGATAAAAGTGATGATATCATTTTTAGTAACCCTTCCCTCGTTTCCCGAGCCGGTGATCTTTTCAAGCTCCTTCATCGAAACGCCTTCGCTTGTTGCGATATTCATTACCAGGGGAGAATAAAAACGATTGGGTGAATGCTCACTGCGAGGTGAAATCTGCGGTGCTGCAGGGTCTGGCGTCACGAGAACCGGTGCCGGGTCCACCGTCGCAGGTTCGGAGGCCACCGGTTTTTCAATTTCTGAACCTTTTGTTCTTATGGTAGCGATCACTGCACCGATTGGCACCACGTCATTTACCTCGAAAAGTATGGAGTCAATAATTCCGTCGGCGCTGCTGGGGACCTCGCTATCGACCTTGTCTGTAGCAATCTCCAATACCGTTTCATCCTGCTGCACGGCGTCACCGGGTTGCTTGTGCCACTTCAGCACCGTCGCCTCCATGATACTCTCACCCAATTTCGGCATTACCAGGTCTACTATTGCCATGAATTATTTTTTTATTGAAACAGCCACGGTAAGCTTTCATTTGTAGTATCGCTTATCCCGCCAGGCTGCAAAGATAAACAGGATTTTCAGGATTTATCAAAACCCGCGATCGCTCATTATGTTCTGTTTTGGATTAGCCGGAGTTGCAGAACCAATCTTTCAGTCTGATGAATAGCCTGCTATTTCAAAACTCATTTATTTTAACTAAATTGAATCTTCCGTTTCTCGTATGCTTTCCGAAAGGAAGGATTTGATTTATCCACCCAATTCATCATCTTAAGCGAACCTTTATGAAAACGCTTTCTGAAACCTGGTTTGCCGAGGGGTATATCGATTTCGAATTGAAGAGATATACTTTGCTGGCCTATCTGCAGGAGATCAACAAGTATTTTCACCAGCAGAAACTTTATCCCCAACTGGCCGATCTCATCTTTCATTATAATAATCTCGTTTCCTTCAGGGAGAATAAAAAATATCTCCAGGAGAAATTTCCAAAGCAATTAACGGAGATCAACCTGGCCAGTCTTGAACTCCTGTACGAAAAAATGATTGCCGATAACGAGCTGATGGATGAACTCGAAATCATCATTAATTTTTCTGCGCTGAAGATGAAGTCCGCCATTACCAGCGGAAAGGAAATTTATGAAACCGTGGAAGACAGCCTGAAGATCGCTCCTGTAGGCATTATCCCTTTGGAAACGAATGAAGGTTACATGTTCCTGCAGAATGCTACGTCTCACCAGACCTATGTTTATTATTACAGGATCACGATCTTCGAAAAACATGATGAAAAATACCGTGGTATCAAAACGGACTTCATCAATTCGTGGCAGAAGAATTTCGTAAATACATATGGCAATATAAAAGCTGAATTGATAAGACAGAGAAGAGACCTGCCGAATCCCGCCGTTTATAGTGTGGAAACCGGCGTTCATTTTCCGTTGGAGGAAACCTTGCTGCCTATCGCCAGGAGAAGCCTGGTGAGATATATTTCAACATTGGCTGCCTGATCAAACAATTCGCATTTCGCCAAAACTCTCATCCTGGATAAATCGCCTGAGCATGTTCAGGGCGCTATTCGCAGTCATCTCAATATTTCTGCTGCGATCGTACCGGAAATTAAATTTCTGAGCCTTCACGGTTTTTCTGTTTCCTACCGCGATCCATACCGTCCCCACCGGTTTTTCTTCGGTGCCACCGCCAGGACCCATCACACCACTCACCGCCAGTGCATAATCGGCGTTACCCTGTTCCATCATACCGCTTACCATCATCTGTACCACCGCTTCACTTACTGCCCCTGCTTCTTTGATTACAGAGAGGGGCACACCCAGCAGGTGATTTTTCATTTCATCGGAATAACTCACAATACCCCCTTTAAAATATTCCGAAGCGCCTGACTCGGCTGTCAGCAGATGCGCGATGTAGCCACCAGTGCAACTTTCAGCTGTTGCCAGCGTTTTCTTTATCCTTTTAAGCATCCCGGCCACTACCTGTTGTATGGACTGATCCTCATCGGTTACAAGATAATCTTTTACGCAGGCCTTAAGTTTTGAAAAATGCTCGTCAAGGCTTTCTTCCAGCAGTTCTTTGTCAGCCGATATACCGGTGAGGCGTAAACGCACCATGCCATAATTTGGCAGGTAGGCCATCTTGATATTTTCTGGAAGTACCTGCTCTACATCTTTTACCATTTCCGACAGAAAAGATTCACCGATGCCTGCCGTGAGCAGCGTTCTTGAAAGTATGAACGGCATCGTAAAATATTTTGAGAGACGGGGGATCACAAAATCTGTCATCATGCCTTTCATTTCGTGTGGCACACCCGGCATGCTTACAAATATCCTCCCCTCTTTTTCAAACCACATCCCCGGTGCGGTTCCGCGGCTATTTTGAATGACAGTGCACCCATCAGGCACCATCGCCTGGTTGTAGTTGGATTCCAGCATGGGTCGGTTGAAACGGGCAAAAATCTTCTTTACATTCTCAAGCGCTTCTTCGTCCAAAACCATCTTCCC
>JBDTEB010000145.1:0-4046 GCA_039922795.1 Chitinophagaceae bacterium | reverse complement strand
CCATTTCCCAGGAATATATTTTCTGAAGGAATGCCCTTGATACCGCTGAGTTTCTCTTTTACAAGATGCTGGTGCGGATCGGGATAGCGGTTATAGACCACCGGCAGGGGTGAGCCAAGACTGTTCTCGTTGGCATCTAAAAATACAGAGGCCTCTCCCGTAAATTCGTCACGCGCGGAAGAGTAAGGGACAAGGTTTTTGATGTTGGGGCGCAAAAGGGAATTAAAATCAAACATAATAGAAAGATGTTAGCTAATACAATAATGGGTCGCCCTTAACGGGCCATCGAAATCAATGTCAGAATATCTGGAACATTACAGCTTCCTCAGCCTTATGCCCACCGCCCGCCCATGCCCTTCTAATCCTTCAGCTCTCGCCATGAGTTCAATGGAAGGACCGATATTCTTCAGGCCCTCGGGGGTAATTTGCTGGAATGTGATCTTTTTTACAAAACTGTCAACGCTTACTCCGCTGTACGCTTTGGCATAACCGTTAGTCGGCAAGGTGTGATTTGTTCCGCTGGCGTAATCACCTGCACTTTCAGGCGAATAATTCCCCAGAAAAACCGAGCCGGCATTCACAACCTGTTCGGCGGCAATCTCCGGAGACCGGCAGGAAAGAATGAGATGTTCAGGTGCATATTCGTTCAATAAGGCGAGGGCCTCATCGTGATCCTTTACCAACACGATCTTGCTGTTTTCGAGGGCTTTCGTGGCCACTTCTTTTCGGGGCAGCACTTCCAGCTGGTCATTCAAGGCGCCAATCACTGCTTCAGCAACGGATTGGACCGTCGTCACGAGGAAAACCTGGCTGTCGGGGCCATGTTCGGCCTGGCTTAAAAGGTCCGCGGCTACAAAGGTGGCATCGGCAGTTTCATCCGCAAAAACCGCTACCTCGCTAGGACCCGCAGGCATATCGATGGCTACCCCGTTCTTTTGCACCAACTGCTTTGCACAGGTGACATATTGGTTGCCCGGCCCGAAGATCTTATTGACCCGCCCAATACTGTCTGTTCCAAATGCCATCGCACCGATAGCCTGCACACCGCCAACCTTAAAAATCCTGGTGATGCCGGTAAGCTGGGCCGCATAGAGAATAGCGGGATGCAAACCTTTCTCCTTATTGGGTGGCGAGCAAAGCATGATCTCCTTACAACCCGCGAGTCTGGCAGGAATAGCCAGCATCAGCAGCGTCGAAAACAGGGGCGCACTTCCACCAGGGATGTAAAGCCCTACCCTATCAATGGCCACAGATTTGCGCCAGCACACCACACCAGTCATTGTTTCCATTCGCTCCACCGGTTGAAGCTGCAGTGAATGAAACCTTTCTATATTTGATTTGGCCGTCTGGATGGCCATTTTCAAATCTTCCGGCAAAAGATCTGCTGCAGCTTCTATCTCCTGCGCGCTAACCTCCAGGCTATCGATCGACACCTTGTCAAACATCTGCGTAAAGCGCCGAACGGCATCATCACCATTTTCCCTCACTTCCTTCAAAATGTTGCTGACGGTAATTTCCAGTGAGGAAACATCGAAAACCGGGCGGGCACAAAGCTTTTGCCATTCTTTGCGCTCGGGATATAAAATAATTTTCTGTTTCATTGGTCTTAATTTCCCATAACAATCGTTAGAGAATCATCTTCTCAATCGGCACAACAAGTATACCCTGCGCGCCAGCAATTTTTAATTTCTCAATGATCTCCCAGAAATATTCTTCATTGAGCACACTGTGAACGCTGCTCCAGCCTTCTGTCGCCAATGGCAGAACGGAAGGACTCTTCATTCCGGGCAAAAGTGCCAGGATCTCAGCCAGGTTCTCATTAGGCGCATTCAACAAAATATATTTATTGTTCTTTGCTTTTTTTACCGATTGTATCCTGAAGATCAGCCGGTTCAGGATATCCTGTTGTTCCACATCCAGGTGGTGATTGCGGATCAATACGGCCTGTGAACTGAGGATGGTTTCCACTTCCTTCAACCCATTCATAAACAACGTGGAGCCACTGCTTACCAGGTCGCAGATGGCGTCTGCCAGGCCGATGCCCGGAGCTATCTCAACGGAGCCGCTGATCTCGTGGATCTCCGCATCGATATTGTTTTTTTTCAGAAACTGAGACAATACCAAAGGATAGGTCGTGGCAATGCGTTTCCCCTGTAAAAATTCAAAGCCATGATAATGTTCATTGCGTCCAACGGCAATGCTTAAACGACATTTCCCATAGCCGAGATATTCTACGATGTCTACCTTTTTATTTTTTTCCATTACAACATTTTCTCCCACGAATCCAATATCGGCAACACCATCTTCTACATACTGGGGGATGTCATCGTCCCGAAGAAAAAACACTTCAAGCGGAAAATTGGTGGCCTCCGTTTTTAATTTGTTTACACCGTTTGATATATCAATCCCGCATTCTTTCAGCAGGCTTACAGATGCATCGTGCAAACGGCCGGATTTCTGTATGGCGATTTTCAATTTCATAATGCGTGTTAATCAATAAAGACCTTGAGCCTGGTGATTAAAATAAAAAAGGCTTACCACAAAGTAAGCCCTGAAAAAATTATGTATGTGGATACAACAGCTTACCCGTTTTTAACGAAGCGCAGATGATGTATATGATGGATAAATTTCATTTCCTGCCGCAAAAATAAGGTGCTTCCTCTATCCGGCAAAAAAATTCTCTTTAATCGTTAATTGCTTCCCGAATGCAGTAATTTGAGAAGAAAATAGGCTGATTATGCTTCATCATTCCATCTGGTTACTCTTTGTATGTTCTGTCCTTGTTTGCTTTCATGCCAGCTCGCAGGACGTTTCCACCTACAAAACTCCTCTAAAGGAAATAATCGGCACGGTCTTGGCGAAGTCCACACCCGCTGTGAGTATCGACGAAAAAGGAATTAGCCAGGAATTCAATAAAACGAGATGAAAAAACTGTTATTCACTTTGATGGTCCTGAGTTTTTTTTCGGGCTTTGCGCAGAAGATAGACAGCATCTATTTTCATCTTTACACGGATAGCCTTAAAAAGGGGACGAACAATTATATCAATGTAGATGGGAAATCATCTGACGGGAGATGGGTTCCCCTCACTTCAAAACAACTCATCTTCACTACCACGGGTGGAAAATTTCAAAATAACGACCTGATTATTCCTATAGATTTTGCAGAAGAAAAAGTCACCGTCCAGGCGGCGCTGCGAGATAATCCTTCCATCAAAAAAGAGAGAATCATCTATATCAAAACCTTACCCGACCCCGAGCTTCCAAGACCCGGAGAAGCAATTGGCAAGCCGCAATCAAAAAACAAAAACCCGGCGACAATTGGTGCTGACCAACTGATGCCGGGATAAACGTTATTAATAGTATGGTTACAGGTTAAAACTTAAGCCATTTTCTTTCCATCTTCCAGGAATTTCGCAAGACCCAAATCGGTGAGGGGGTGTTTAAGCAGCCCAAGAATTGGCTCCAGCGGACAGGTACAAACATTTGCTCCTGCTTCCGCACAACGAATAATGTGCAGTGCATTACGGATAGATGCAGCGAGAATCTGTGATTTGAATCCCTGGATAGTATATATACGGGAGATTTGTTCGATCAGCTGTATCCCGTCCCAACCGCTGTCGTCAATACGGCCAAGAAAAGGAGAAACATATGTGGCGCCTGCCTTCGCTGCCAGAATAGCCTGTCCTGCAGAAAATATAAGTGTGCAATTGGTTTTGATGCCGTTATCGGTAAACCACTTTAATGCCTTTACGCCATCCTTGATCATTGGAACTTTTACCACGATGTTTGGATGTATCGCTGCAAGCTTCTTTCCTTCTTCGATGATTGTTTTAAAATCGGTTGATAAAACTTCGGCACTTATAGCGCCGTCAACTATTTCGCAGATCTTCCTGTAATGATCGATAATGGCCTCTTCACCCTGTATGCCTTCTTTCGCCATCAGGGATGGATTTGTGGTAACGCCATCAAGTATGCCTAATTCATTTGCCTCCCTGATCTGCGCCAGATTGGCTGTGTCAACAAAAAACTTCATATAGTGGGATTT
>JBDTEB010000144.1:0-5048 GCA_039922795.1 Chitinophagaceae bacterium | reverse complement strand
TTACAGAACAGCGGTAGGAAAGGCGAAGAGGGGCGGGTTAAGATTTTACCGGCCGGATGATATGGCTGTTGATCTGATCAGGGGTTTGCTGGCTACGGTGCCACAGCTTGATGTTGCGCAGGTAGATGATTTGATCGTTGGTAATGCTGTGCCTGAAGCGGAGCAGGGTTTGCAGATTGGCAGGATGATTTCCGTGCGTGCCCTGGGGATCGATGTGCCGGGAATGACAGTGAATCGTTATTGCGCCAGCGGACTGGAAGCGATTGCCATCGCAACAGCCAAGATCCGCAGCGGGCAGGCAGATTGTATCGTGGCGGGAGGAACCGAAAGCATGAGCATGGTACCTACCGCAGGCTGGAAAACAGTCCCTGCCTATAGCGTGGCTTCCGAAAATCCGGACTACTACCTGGGGATGGGACTTACTGCCGAGGCTGTAGCTAAAGAGTACCATATCAATAGGGAAGAACAGGATGAATTTTCATTTTATTCACATCAAAAGGCGATAAACGCCATCAGCAAGGGATATTTCAAGTCGGGGATTCTTCCGATGACAGTGGAAGAGATTTATCTCGATGCCAAAGGCAAAAAGCAAAAACGATCGACCGTGGTGGATACCGACGAAGGTCCCCGAGCAGATACAAGCATCGCGGCGTTGGCCAGATTGAAGCCGGTTTTTGCAACGAATGGCAGCGTTACTGCCGGAAATTCTTCTCAGACCAGTGATGGAGCTGCCTTCGTGATAGTAATGGGAGAAAGGTTGATGCATGCGCTGGAACTAAAGCCCATTGCTCGTCTTGTGAGTTGTGCAAGTGCCGGCGTGCATCCAAGGATCATGGGTATCGGACCTGTGGCAGCCATTCCCAAAGCCCTGAAACAGGGTAGATTAAATCTCTCTGATATCGATCTGGTTGAATTGAACGAAGCATTTGCCTCGCAGTCCCTCGCGGTTATACGTACCGCCGGGCTCGATCCGGAAAAGGTTAATATCAACGGTGGCGCAATCGCCCTTGGGCATCCACTCGGATGTACAGGAGCTAAATTAAGTATCCAGGTAATCCAGGATCTTAAAAGAACGGGTGGTAAATATGGACTTGTTACCGCTTGTGTGGGCGGCGGACAAGGCATCGCGGGCGTACTTGAATCCTTATAAATGAGTATTTATACTCATTTTCCCTTAGATTAATTCTAGTTTACAACTATTTGTTAAAAATTTAACAAAAAATTTATTAAACCTTTTATTGTTGTACATTTCTCACTGCAACTACCAACAAATCTCTTGTTATGGATAGACGTGAGTTTCTTACAACCAGGCCCAAGATTCAAAAAATTTCGGAAAGAACAAAAAGAATCTCGCTGGCAGCAACGGGAATCCAGCCCTACACCGGCACATTCGGCACTCCGCAATTAGTACATCTGCTGAAACGGAGCATGTTCGGTGCGGCCCCTTTGGATATCAATTTCTTCAGAGGAAAGTCGCTTGACGAAACTGTAGACTACCTGCTGAATCCTACGGCGCCGATGCCCGATCCACCGATCAAAGAATATGTTTCCGATGGTGCGCTCAATCCTGATACAGGGATAGCTGCAGGTACCACCTGGGTGAATGACTATAATGTTGATGGTTCGATAACCAGTCGCAGAAAGGCTTCGCTAAAGAAATGGTGGACTGGCCAGATGATCAACCAGGATAGAAGTATAAGGGAGAAGCTTACCCTTTTCTGGGTGAACCATTTCTCTATTGAACTGGATACCGTTAACGACTCACAGTTTGTGTACAAGATGCAAACCCTTCTTCGCGCTAACAGTACAGGAAACTTCAAAACATTAACCAGGGCGGTTACTGTGGATCCCGCCATGCTCATCTATCTGAATGGCAGCGGCAGTAAAAGTTCCGCACCAAATGAAAACTATGGTCGTGAACTACAGGAACTATTCACCCTGGGAAAGGAAAATAATCCTAACTATTCCGAAGTTGACGTAAAAGTTGCGGCACGCGCCCTTACAGGCTGGACAGCCTCATCCGCAACCATCTCTGCCACATTTTCACTGGCCAACCACGACAAGCTGGCCAAAGTCTATTCGGCTTTTTACAATCATACCACAGCGGCAAATGCCACCTCCACCGCCGGAGACGATGACATCACCGATCTGATCAACATGATCTTTAGTAAGAAAGAAGAAGTATCACAGTTTATTGTTACAAAATTATATCGTTGGTTTTGCTACTATGATGTTGACGATAATATCAAGGCAAATGTTATTGTGCCATTGGCAAAGGTTTTTGCAGACAGCAACTGGGACATTAAAACAGTGATGGCAGCACTTCTGAAAAGCGAACATTTTTACGATGAAAATATAAAAGGAAGTCTGATCAAAAGTCCGGTTGACATAACGATTTCCATGTGTCGTGAGTTTAATATGGTTTTTCCTTTAGTAGCTTCAGGTTACGATAATGCCTATGCAATGTTTGAATATATCAGGGCACTTACTGTTCCCATGGGACAAAATATTGGTGATCCGATCAACGTCGCCGGATGGGAGGCTTATTATCAGGCCCCGCAGTATCACGAGATATGGATGAATGCGGATTCTCTCCCACGGAGAAATAAGTTCACGGATCTATTTTCCAATAATGGATACACGCGCAACTCTTTCGTATTGAAAATTGATGCCGTCGGTTTTACAAAAAATCTTTCCAGTCCGGGTAACCCGAATCAATTGCTGGCCGACGCGATAGAGATACTTTTCCAGGTTCCCTTATCCGATAGTTTTAAACAAACCATCAAACAGACGATTTTATTGTCGGGGCAAATCACAGATTCCTATTGGACCGATGCCTGGAATGCATATCTCGCTAATCCAATGGTGACTGGTACACCTTATAAAATGGTTGATACCAGGCTTAGAACTCTGTATAAATACCTGATGAATCTTCCGGAATATCAGCTATCATAAAAGCATCCGTTGGTAGAATTAGGCTGCGCTGCGGCCGTTATCACACAGTAAAAAAATTCGTATGAAGAGGAGAGATTTTTTTAAAAGAACGGTACCCGCTGCTACGATCCTGCCAATGGCAATGGGTGGCTTTTCGCTGAAAGCTTTTTCTGAATCCAGCCCGCTGGTTCAGGCATTGATGGGAACCAATACCGATCATGTTCTTGTTCTTGTTCAATTGGTAGGGGGCAACGACGGATTGAATATGGTGATCCCATTGGATGTTAATGATAATGCGCTTGAAGCCGACTGGTCTTTGTACAACAATGCAAGGTCGAATATCGCGATTCCAAAGGCGAGTGTTTTGCGTCTTAATGGAATTACAAAAACCGGTCTTCATCCTGCGATGACAGGTTTGCAGACGTTATATAATGAAGGAAAGCTTTCTATCATTCAGGCCGTAGGTTATCCAATGCCCAGCTTCTCTCATTTTCGTGCAACGGATATCTGGATGTCGGCCTCAGATTCCAATGTGGAAGTGAATAATGGGTGGGCGGGTCGTTATCTTAATGGCGAGTTTCCTGGATTCCCAAACGGGTTTCCAAACACAACAATGCCAGATCCTCTGGCCATCCAGATCGGGTCGGTTACCTCCCTTGCTTTGCAGGGGCCAGCAGTAACAATGGGTATGAGTATCAGCGATCCCAATGCATTTTACGACCTTCTCGATAACGTGGGTGATCCAACGCCAGCGACACCATGGGGTAAGGAACTGGATTATGTAAGACTGGTCGCCAGGCAATCCGAATTATATTCTGCGGTGGTAAAAACAGCGGCATCAAAGGTTCCCACGCAGAACCCATACCCTGCAGGAAATTCACTGGGCGATCAGCTCAAGATCGTAGCCCGTTTAATCGCAGGTGGTTTGAAGACCAGGGTGTATATGGTGAGTACTGGCAGTTTTGATAATCACTCCGCACAGACGCAAACTGCCGATACCACTATGGGCACACATGCGGTTTTGTTGAAAAGGGTTTCCGATGCCGTCAAGGCTTTCATGGATGATCTTAAATATTTGAAGATCGATGATCGGGTTGTTGGTATGACATTTTCTGAATTCGGAAGGAGAATAAAATCCAATGGTAATGTTGGCACTGATCACGGTTCTGCTTCGCCCCTGTTCGTTTTTGGAAATAAGGTCAACTCAGGCATCCTGGGAAAAAATCCTGCCATTGCTTCCACACCGGGAGTCAATGACAGCGTACCGATGCAGTATGATTTCAGAAGTATTTATTCCTCGATAATGAGTGACTGGTTCTGCGTTAATAACAATGACCTGCTGATGGTGATGAACAATAAAACTTTCCAGGAACTTCCCTTGATCACCAGTGCTGGCTGTCAAAGCGTACTCGGCGTTACCGGGCTTGAAGACCTTAACCGGGCCGCAGGAACGCAATTAATTATAAATTATCCCAACCCGTTTGTTGAGTCCACCAAGATCTCTTTTAAAAGCGCTGGGGGGCATACCGTAGTACAGGTCATGGATACCGAAGGCCGTGTGATCAAGGTGCTTGCTGACAGAGATTATCTCCCCGGACTTTATAATATAGATTTTAACAGTTATGGATTGCCGACAGGCGCTTATTACGTGAGACTGCAAAACGGCGCACTCCAGCAAGTAAGACCAATGCTGAAGGTGAGATAATCTGCCCATCAAAATTCCGATCAGTACCAGCACCTCGGTCATCGCACCAGGCGATATGAGAGCTTTTTTAAGTAAATTCCAGCTTTGATTTCTTGAAAGCAGAGTTTTAAAGAGCTCAGTAAATGTGTCCTAATTTGTAGCCGGTGCCAGGTTTTTTCTTTCTCCAATCTGTTGTCTCCACATTGCATAATACAAGCCTTTTTCTGCTAGCAGGGTTTCGTGCGACCCTGTTTCGGCAACCAGGCCTTTTTCCAACACATAGATCTTGTCTGCGTGCATGATCGTGGAAAGTCGATGGGCAATGAGGATAGTGATCTGTTCTCCATCTCTCGAAATTTTCCTGATGGTAGAGGTCACTTCTTCTTCAGTAATCGAATCGAGTGCCGAAGTGGCTTCGTCGAAAATCAGC
>JBDTEB010000143.1:0-4179 GCA_039922795.1 Chitinophagaceae bacterium | reverse complement strand
GGAATATGAAAACGGATATATTCCCAGTTGCCACCGGTTTGATCACCGCTCCAAACGGTTGCATACCGTTGTGTTCCCGCCCATCCGTCCAGCGATATAAAAAAAGGCCGGGCATTATTACCATAATATGGTAAAATATGCGCCACATCGGCCACGCCATTCAGGCCAAAAGAATAACCATCTCCTACCCATGCCACATCTGTTTTTAAAACCCGTACACCGGCATCCCTAACTTCTTTAATAATGTCTCTTTGCAACAATGCGCTGATGCCTGCTTTAGGATGCAGATCAGATTGCGTCCACAGGCCAATCTGAACGCCATGTTTACGTGCATAATCACCAAAGGATTTTAAGTTGGCAATATTGCTGTCTAATGTGCTCGTTTGCCCGTAACCTGCGCCATAGCCATCGTTAGGTAATATCCAGCCGAAAGGCATATCATTGTGATTGTACCTGTCAATAACAGCCCGGGCAGAAAACTGGTAATTGTTTTTTTCTCCGTTAAGAGACTCTTTGATACCGCCATTATTCTTCTGACTTTCTTTATAATGTTTACCATCTTCGAAAAGAATACCCGTTGAATCTTCTACCCAGTAATCCCGGTTGTAGGCATTCAGATGTCCCTCATAAAAAGCAAATTTTGGCAACAAAACAGGATGGCCCGTCAGCTGGTAAAAATCATTCAGTAGTTTGGGAGCACCGTCATTTATCATAAAAAACACATCCAGATAGTTTGTATTGTGCGTGAGAATTACTTCCCCGTTGGTCTTTGATCCAAAGTCATATCTGCCCGGCTTAAACGTGTACCACATCATACCATAGCCATTGGTAGACCAGTAAAATGGTGCAGGCGAAGCCACCCCGCCATCCGTCCAGCTGTTTTCATTAACTATTTGAATACTGTTGTGCTTATGTGAGATTCGGCCATTTTGTACACCACCGCCAAAAAAATATTCATCTGGATTTTCTTTTAATACAAGCGTGGTTTTTTGAGCACTGAAAGAAAAAGGTTTTACTGTTTGCAGTACTACTTTGCGGGAAGCGTTGTTGACTACTTTTATTAAAGATGTGGCCTTATTTATCTCTATAGATACTTTGGCAGAAGCGATCGTTATCGTATTTGCCGTATTTGTAATCCTGAGTGGACCAACCTCGCGCCTGGGATTGTCAACCAAAATATTTGCCGGCGGCATAGCCTGTGGTTGACGGATCATATTACCCGACGTATCTTCAAAAACACGAAAAATATTTTCGCCATAAAAATCAATCGTCAGCCGTTGCTTATCTGAAAAAATCAAATCTACTGAGGTTGGGTTGATCTGCTCCGCACGGTCAACCGTATGGGAAAGTGAATCTATTTTCTGAGCAACCCCTGCAACAGTAAGGCTTAACAGGCAAATCAATACGGCCGTTAACCTGAAAGTTTTCGATAGAAAAGATTTGTCTTTTGAATGAACCATTTTTTTCAATTATAATAAATATGAAAGATATAATTCCGAAATCAGCATAAAAAACACTACTTGCCCGCTTCCTGCCTTATCACTATGGGCACATAGCCTTTTCCCAGTCCTTTCGGAGGATTTACGATAATGGCATTATCCATTGTCGCCAATTTCCCCTGTGATGGTGGAGCGATGTATTCTTTGTTCGACGTCCAGTTTGCATGAATTTTTTCCACTCTCTCCTGGATGGCTTTTTTTTCTGCTTCACTTAATTTTAAAGATTGCAGGGAAGGCTGATCAACGAATTTGTACCAGCAGTAAGTAACTACAGACCCATCACTCAGGGTTGCCTTAAATGGTCCTGCCTTGGGGCCAGGTGAATTCCACACTGTACCATTATCGGTTGGAGAAGTGTATGGCCTTCCGGTTCTGGCCGAAGCAAAATTTTGCTCTTTTAAATGTGTTTCTTCCGGTACTTCTTCGGCGCTGATGACGACCATCTTATCCCCTTCCTTTTTGAAATATTGAGGAAAATATCCCATTCCTTTTTGAGTTTCTTTCTTCCATTTTAATCCATAAGATGATTTACCCAGCATCGTCTCCTGGAAATAATCCCCTACACCCGAAATTTTTGTTGCGTTGGGCCCCTGATCGTAAGATGTGGGCCTGGTAGTACACTGCGGAATAAACGATGCATCCATCTGGAATTTTCCAGAGGTATTATTCCCCCCGTCAAACCATTTTTCCAGGGGTTGAAAAAGGGCATCTTTGGAGTAGATGGTCGCATCCTGCATCAGTACGGTTACGCCATTTTCATTGATCGGAAATTGCAATCGTGGAATTTTGGTATACACAACTCCCTTTGAGTCTTTGGCTTCAAAACGAGGAACCGTATTTATTTCTATAGCGCCGGAACCAACCACTCCTTCCCGGGTATCGAGGGTTCGACCTTGAGCCGTAGGATATCTATCAGCTATCCTACTCCAAACGCGGGGAATATAAAAGGCAACAGGCCCCTTAAAATTCTCAGCGTTCAAAAAGCAGGTCCAGCTTTGGTCTCCCGAACTGGCGCTGCTGTCTTTTTTTGGTGCTGCAGGCACAATCGGTAAAGCCATCCAGGCATATCCCATCAATTCGCCGGAGGTGCCTTTTTTAAAGGTGAGACCATCGGGAGGTACCAGTATATGATTACTCAGTTGAGCAATGCCCATCACGTCACCATTTAGCGCGTTGGTCTTACCAAAACCCCAGCCGGGTGATGATATTTCTCCATTGTAACAATTTGCCGTTCCATTCATCCGGAACTTTGCCGTGGTGGAACCAAACTGGGTACTTCCCCAGAAACCCAGACTGCCTTCAATAGTTTGAAAAACATCCCGATAGGACGGCCCTCTTTGCGGCCAGTTGTCTCTGGCATATGTTCCTATGGGACATAGTGGCTCTTCGAAGCCCCTGTTGTCCGGAGCAATCCAGGTTCCTGGAAGGCCTATCTGAAAACCTGAAAGCGGCTTCTCCAGTAAAGGCCATGCGCTAACGTAGAAACTTACGCCATAGCCAAAACCGTCTTTTTGTTTCGGCAAATTCATGGAAATATATCCATGAAGCCCTTCTGACATTTGTTTCAGCCTGGTGGTATCCTGAAAGTGATTTCTGTCAGATGGTTTGGCTGAAACCTGGAAGGGATTCAAAGCGACCAACCCGATGGTGAAAACCATGCAGATAGTGCGATAGCAATAAGATTTCGTCATTGTATTTATATTTAAAGAATCAATCAATTCAAAATATTTTTATCTATTTGATAAAAGCGCGCTGCAGCGTTTAAAAAATGGGCCGTCACCCAAAACACCGTCCAGTGTTCCACATATCCACCTCTGAAATTATAGATATTGGACAAATCGCCAGCCTGTGCAAAATTGGTATGCTGTATTTGCTCTCCATGCGATCCATAGGGGTCGATCATCTGTCCGCAGGAACGAAACATCAGGATGGCCATACGTTTTATATTTTCATCGTGCAGGTAATTTCCAAGCTTGTAAAAATCAGGCGCAAAAAACACCCCAAACACATCCAGGTGCTGGTTCTGCGCTGAAACAACTGTCCAGCCGCGGGATTTGAAGCCGTGGTTTTCCAGGCGGGAAGGAGGCATCGGAATATCCCAATCAACGGTATAGCTCAGCGTAACATAACCGGCATGGGTAGCGTAATCCAGATATTTCTGCTCTTTCGAAAATTCATACATGGCGAGAAAGCCCTGAAAGGCAGCCCAGGCGCCTTCCTTATCTTCACAACTCGCATCGAGCGTTCCGCCCCAATACGGCTCCTTCATGGAAAGATGACGCTTCGCATAATAATCAGATGCCTTGCGTGCTGCCAGGGCATATTGCTTATTGTTAAACAGCTTCGATGCCAAACACAACGGCGCTATATAAAATGCTTCGTTGGTTGAAACAGGTTTCCAGTCACTTCTCAGTATTCGTGCTGAATGTACATCACCGGCTTTCTTTAAGAAATTTTCCCATTTGGAATAATTATACTTTTTGTTCTTTCTGGCTGATTCAATGGCTTTGGCAAAGTTATACATGGCCTGCCCCTGCGACACATTATCCTGTGCCTCCCATTTATTTTTTTGAACAGTATAATTCAGGAAGAAGCCCTTTTCATTAAAAGGCGAACCGGATAAAAAGTCTAATGAACGTTGTACCTGGTTGGCTATACGACTGTCATTTAAAACAGGATT
>JBDTEB010000142.1:0-9003 GCA_039922795.1 Chitinophagaceae bacterium | reverse complement strand
GTATGACGAAGTGATCACGCCAAAATCATATTCTTTTATTTCAAAAAGTCCGATAAATACCAACAACAGTATGCGTGTTTTACTGCCGGCAAAACCTTCTGCAATCTTTTTGAAAACAGGTGCAGAAGAAGTGCAGGTAAAAGTTGATACGGCATGGGACGAGGCTTCGCATACGGTTTACCTTGGCTTTGACAACAAGCCGGAAGGCACCAAAGTGCAGATTAACTGGTAGCATATCTAAATTGATGATTATGATCCGAGGTTCTCTTTTCTTTTCTTTTGTATTTTTTGTTGTTGCTTCCATGGCGCAAAAGCCGCGACAGGTTTCACTGGTCACGGAATTAAAACCGCTGCGTGATATTTCATCCCTGCCGGCATACCGGGAAAACACATCGATCGACCAGGTATCGTCCTACGATACCACCGGGGGAAATGATGACGGCTTTAGTGGAAAGTATTCTTTCCTGCGTAAAATTGCCGATGACAAACTGGTGATCTTTGATGCCCGCGGACCCGGGGTGATCAACAGGATATGGACGCCGACGCCATCCGATGACAGCCTGGACTTTTATATCGACGATACATTACGTCCAGCTTTTACGATTAAATACCGCGATCTTTTTTCTGGCAAGGTGTATCCCTTTGTTACGCCTCTCTGCAACAATCAGCTCGGCGGATTTTATTGTTACCTGCCCATTCCCTATCAAAGCCGTTGCATGATCGTGTATCGCGGGAAGAACACTCAGTTTCACCAGATTGGCTACCGCAGTTATCCCAAAGGAACGGTAGTGAAGAAATTCAACATCAAACTTGGTGATGACGAAAGAGCGGAACTGGGAGAAATAAATAAATTCTGGAGCAAATCTGAAAAAAAAGTCGCCGATTACCTGGCTGGTAATGCCGGGGCTGTGAAGTCTTTTAAAATGACTTTCCCTTTGAAACCCGGTGAATCGCGCGTACTTGCTGACGTCAAAACCGGCGGCCGCATTGTGGGCATTGAACTTGATCCCGCTTCAGCTTTTGAGGAAATGGCGAAAAATATTGATATCAGGATTACCTGGGATAATGAAGCAAACCCGGCAGTATATTGTCCCGTAGCTGATTTCTTCGGATATGGCTTTGGCAAAGCCTCCATGGAAAGCCTCCTGATTGGAAGTGCGGGTGGAAAGAATTATTGTTTCTTCCCCATGCCCTTTGATAATGCGGCAAAGGTTGAACTCATTTATCGCAAGGGTGAAGGGCTGGACGCAGTAAATATTACAGCGAATATTTCGGTGTTGCCAAAAGCGCGTGATGCCGTAAAAGAAGGAAAGTTTTATGCGCATTGGAACAACCAGCCCAACCTGCCTGCGGGTAAGCCGCATGAGTTTCTCGATATCGCCGGCAAGGGACATTATGTGGGAACGGTATTACAGGCAAAAGGATTGCAACCGGGCATGACGCTGTTTTTCGAGGGAGATGATTCCACCGTTGTCGATGGGCGTTTAACCATGCACGGTACCGGATCGGAAGATTATTTTAATGGCGGATGGTATGCGATGATGAACCGCTGGGATGCCCCATTCAGCATGCCGCTTTCCGGATCGCTTGATTATTCCCTCACGCTGGCGCGCACGGGCGGGTACCGGCTTTTTCTCAGCGACAAGATCCCTTTTGAAAAAACATTTTACCAGTCGATGGAGCATGGCCCTGAACACAATAACAAGCCTGCCTTTTATACTTCGGTCGCCTTTTTTTATGGAAATATGCCGGCTCCGACAGCGCTTGCGCCGCTAACCGCAGAAACGCGTGTGTTCATCTCCGATACGCTTATGGTATATCCGCAGCTGATGTTTTTGAATTTCGCTGGAGAAGTGGCAATTAAACAGCGTGGTGAAACTTTTGAGTTTACCTCCGGTGGTGAATCGGATGTGCGGATCGATCTGAAGGAAGTACCTGCCGGTACTTATAAACTGATGTTTGATTACAATAAAGTGCCTCAGGGTGCGCAGTTTGCGCTCTGGCAGAGACAAACATCTCTCACCGGTTATAAAGATGGATATGCACCTGAGCAGCAGCGTTTAAGGATGGACTATATGACCGATCTTACCATCACTCCATTAAATCATGCGCTGACCATTCATTTGAAAGCAACCGGCGACAGGAAACAATTTGTATTAAACCGCATTATTTTGGTAAAGATCAAACAGCCTTAAGCCGACTGGATTTAATGACTGTTTTTCAAGGGAGATTTATACCACAGCTGTCGCGTTGTACAAGATGTGCATCCACAATAATGGTCTCGGATTTATTTAATTTTTTTCCGAGCTTTTTGATCACCAGTGCTACCGATTCTTTCCCGATATCCTTCATTGACTGACGCATGTAGGTGATGGGAGAATAAAAAAAATCAAAGGCCTCGCTTTCATCAAAAGAGACGATAGCCAGGTCTTCGGGTACCTTGATATTCAATTCAACTATCTTTTTCAATCCCGCTACAGCGAGGGTATTAGTGGCAAAAAACAGCGCATCAATTTTCTCGCTGTTCCTTAACAATTTCGCAACCCCGTCTCCAACTTCTTTTGTAAGCTGCTGGTAGTCAGCTTTCACAATATGGCTGGCATTTAACCGAATGCCAGCATTTTTCAATGCTTTTTTGTATCCATCAATTCGTGCTTTCATATGGGGCAGCGTGGTTTTATAGGCCACCATGCCAATCTTCTTTCTGCCCAATGCAAGCAAATGGCGCACGGCGTTGAAAGCCGCGACCTCATTGTCTATCCGCACAACATCTGTCGGGAGATTTGGAAAATAACGGTCTATCAGTACTACCGGGATTTGTGCTTCCTGGATGAATTTTATCTGGCTTTCCGCGTCAGCGGTCGGCGCGATAATAAATGCATCCACCTGCCGGTTGATAAATACTTCGATGAGGGATTGCAGGTTCTCCGTTTTTTCATCACTGCTGCCGAAGAGTACGATGTAACCGTGTTTACGTGCCTCATCTTCGATGATGCGGGCGAGCGTCGAAAAAAAGGGATTGGAAATATCGGCGACGATCAGTCCGATAGTATTTGTTTTACCGCTTTTCAAACTTTTGGCGATGAAGTTGGGCTTGTAATCCAGTTGAAGAGCGGCCTTTCGAATCCTTGCGGCGACGTCCTCTCCCACCCGCGCTTCTTTCTCCTTATTGTTCATCACGTAAGAGACCGTGGCGATAGATACACCGACCTTTTTTGCGATGTCTTTAAGAGATGATTTTTTCTTCAATGGCGGGGGTTAATGCAGTTACTGTAAATTACTAAAACTAATTCCCTCCGGGGTATCTATTTGCATAATTTCATACATATAAAAGTGGCTGCTAAGTGTATTTTACAGGCAGCTGGCAAGTAACTCTCTATGCTATAGCCATCCCAATTTTCAGAGCTCTAAATAGTAAGTATTGTAAGTTATGAAATGGACTAATTCAGCCGAAGAACAAATTTGTTAGTCCGCTTCAAAAAAGATGGACAGTGATGGTTATTATATGTTTTGTTGCTTCACCTGACTTTTACGGTACTCAAAAAGCAGTAAGTTTCAAATAATATGTTCTAAATTATTCTTTTCCTATAAAAGTAACTTCAATAATAGCGCCCCTCCCTTTTTCGCTACGAATAAGCAGGGAGCCTTCTATCATCTCCAGCAAGTCTTTGATGATAAGGTAACCCAATCCATTCCCCTTTCTATTGTCAATATTAACCGAAGAAATAATAAATTCATCCGCCATAATATTCTTTATCTGCTCGGCCGTCATACCCAGTCCTGTATCTTTTACACTAATGCAAATACTTCCGTTGACGTGGCTGCAATTGATAACAATGCTTCCCTTCTCCGTAAAGTTAATAGCATTGGATACTAGGTTATAAATAATGATTTTTACAGGCTCAAAAAATTGATAAATAAATAAATCTTTACTCACTTCATTAATTAATGGAAGCTGTTTTTCTTTAGCAATAGAATTTAGAAGCCCCAGCACCTGTTGCACCATATCATGTGCATTAAAACGATCCTTTACCAACCGCCTTTGTTCGTTTTGATATTTTATCCAGTTAAGAATATTGGTAGATAGCAACTGAAGCTCTTTTGAAGTATTGGCTATCTCCGAAATGACTTCAAGGTCTGGATCATCTGGTTGTGATTTTCTTTTTTCCAGGAGGTTTTTTCCGGCCAGGTTTATAAATTTAAGTGGAGTTACAATATCATGGCTTATAATAGAAATTAAACGGGTTTTAACACTGTCTATCTTTTGCAACGCTTCATTCTTTTCAATCAAATCTTTTGTTTTTAGCGCAACTCTCCTTTCTAACTGATGTTGATTTATTTTAAATTGCTTTACACGAAGGCGGTAAAGGATTGTAGCCAAACATGACAGTAGTAAGGCGATCAATACATAAATCCACCACTGTTTATACCAAGGTAATAATATAGAAAATACGAGATATTTGTAGGTAAAGTTATTGGTACCAAAGCCATCAATTTTCCTGATGTGTAACGTATAGTCTCCAGCAGGGAGGTTACTCAATGTGATAGAAGCGTCTTTATTTATATCTAACAGTTTCCAAGAGGGGGAATTATTTAATTTGTAAGCCAGGTAAATATTCTCCGTATTACACCAGGCAGCAAAACCCAGCTTAATGATAATTTCATTTGTGCCTGCCGCCATTACGATTTTCTGTAGCGAATCTGGATTTATGAGTGTATTATCAGCCAATATTTCATCAAAATAAACAGGCCCTCCAGGCAACTTAGTCAACGCATTTTGAGGGTTTACCCAAAGCAGGCCATCCATCGTGGGGAAGGATATGGTTTTGTTTATTAATTGTACCGCACAGGGGGTGCAACCGCCATTCATTTCTGTTATATCCATGCCATCGTTTCGGCCATAATAATGATAGTACACCTCCGTGCGGTTATGTTCAAAAGCATCAATCATATCTTCGATTTTTGCTTTAAACAATCCTCGGTTGGTACTCATCCAGCAATAACCACTGTCATCGGGCACAAAACAATGCAGGTAGGAAAGATAATTATTTTTATCTAATGGCATGGCTTTTACCAAGCCGTCTTTAAAGATGTAATACCCTTTTCCATAAGTGCCAAAAAAAAGATAGTCATGGTATTTCCGCATAGAACGAATGCAGCTATTCTTTATGGAAAAAAGTGTGTCTAATGCTGCCGTTGCAGTGTTGAATTGCATTAATGCATTACATGTTGCCAATGCCATAATACCCGGCTGCATTTCAATCATGGCATAAGGTCTATTTCCCATTCTGTCATTTTTGGAATACCGGTGAACGTAGCGCAGGCTATCGCCGCTGAGAAGCGCAATACCCCAGTCACTTGCTACATAAAGCTGGCCTTTGCATTGTTGCATAACCAGGAACTCATGGCCATTTATTAAAGGATAAGCAGTAGTTTTTAGGGTTTTATAATCGTAATTTTTTAAACAATTATCCTGTAAAAACCATAGCAGGGAATCTGCTGTCAAATAGATTGAATAACCGAAACGCCCAGTAATAGGTAGGTCTTTTGCCGGGTTTTCATTCAAGCCTACAATATAGCCCTCGTTGGTTAAAACACTTCCGTTAGATAATTCCACCTGTGTATAGTACGTGTTTCTCACGTTGCTACCTTCCAAACTGGCTTTCATAGCTTTCACGCTGTTCCGGCTAATAATAGTCAGGCCTTTTGATTCTGTACCCAAAAAAAGTAACTCCCTTTTTTTACTGTACTGAATATATTTGATCAAAGCATTTTCAGGAATTTCTGTGCAAATAAGGCTTGCAATAACTTGCTCGTTTTTATAAGCCAGGCACCATGCATTTTTGCCATTAATAAGGATGGCGTTTTCCATTCCATTTTCCCAAAAGAATAAATTGCCTTTTTGTGGAAACCCCGTTTTGATGCCTCCTTCATTTACAAGGGATACGGTCAATGGCTTTTCAGTAATGTTTTTTAAAAGAAATATTTCATTGCTTTTGTTTATGATAAAAATATTTTTGTTTGATTTAAACACAGCTGTTAAAGGCTCCTGCCCCACTTGTAAATACTCGGGCCTTTGCGAATGGAGAGAATAATAATATAGTTTTTGAGAGGAGAGCATTAAGCAGGCAGTATCTCCAATTGGTACTATATTCTCATAGCCAATTGTGAAAGGCTGGAACCCTGATTTTGGAATTTTTTTTTGAAACAAGATATTCGATACTACCAAAGCAAACTGGTTATTGTAAACCGAGTCTTCATTAGCTTTCCGTAAGAAACTGAGCCGGTTTAATTTCGCTACAAAAATATTACCCAGCTCGTCTGCTGCAATAAAGTCGCCAGCGTTGTTTCGAACTAAATAAAGCATTCTTTCTGATGCAATAAAGGGAGTATTTCTTTTCGTGTATGTTTTAAAGTCAATGCCGTTAAAACGTACTATACCTGCTTCCGTAGCAATCCATAGAAAACCAGTTTTTTCATCCCACTGCAGCCCTTTAATGCCATTAGATGGTAAACCATTTTCGGTGCTGTATTGGCGTGACTGGTAATCTCCCTGTGTTTGGGAAAAAACAACAGTGGTAAGTATCAAATTTAAAAAAAAAGGTAAGATAACGCGTAACATAATTAGATTGGCACATCAATATATTGCTCAATGTAATACTTCCTGTTCAAAAACTTACATTGTAGAGATTAGCCAGATCCATCAGCTCCCTGGCATTGCGTGCTGTTGTTTTTTCGTAGATACGGTTTTTAAGCGTAGAAATAGTTGCCATTTTTAGATTAAGCGTTTCAGCAATTTCTTTGGTGCCAATCCCTTTAAGTATATAATGCAGCACCTCTAGTTCTCTTGGTGAAAGCAATGTAAAAGGATTGCTGCCCGGCAACGTTGCTTTATCGCTTCTTGCAGGTAACTCGTTTTGTAAAAAGCGTTTTAGCATGTCAAGAATCTCTTCTTCTCCGGCGGATTTTGACAAATAATAACGAATGCCATATTGTTTTAAGGCCACGCCGTACACTTCGGCCGGTTGCATAGAGAAAACCATAATGTTAAGGTTTGGATATAATTTCCGGATCGTTGAAATTACCTCCAGCGTGCTCCCATCTGATAAAATAATATCCAGCACAAGGTGCGTATAATTTCTTGTTAGCAACTCCTTCATTAATTCATTGCAGCTGCCGGCCTCGTATATGTCAGTGTATCCCAGGTTTACCTGCACATAAAGTTTCAGGCCTTTGCGAATCATACTGTGATCATCTGCTATTAATATAAGTGGCTGCATGGCATTACTAAAGTTGGCTGAGGGTTGTTTAAGGTTTGTATTTAAAGTGCCACTAAATATAAAACAACTGTAAATAATTCTACAATAAATAATTCAACGACTGTCGAATTAATTAGACAACGTTTTATTCTGAGACGGCTATTTTTGCACTTCAAAGATAAATTCAAAATTGCGTTATGAAAAGATTTGTTTCTTTATCAATGATTAATTAGGAAATAAAACTTCAATAGTGCAAGTCACAACGCGAATCTTTCCATACAAAAATAAATTTAAAGCAATAGTCTCAAGTAACAAATATGAAAATGCTTTTCTTTTTACTAACCACCCTGGTCAGTATTATCGTTGCAACGGGATGTCAAAATACAAAGGTTGTAAGTACCGGCGGATCCATTGGCAGTGAAATGCTTTACAAAAGCAAATGGTATTTAAGCGAAGTGCAGGGCAAAAATGTTAATGCGGATAACGGTAATTATGCTTACTTGTTGTTTAGCCCAGGGCAGCCAAACAAGGTAACAGGTTCTACTGGTTGCAACCGGCTAAATGGTTCTTATGATTTATCGGGCGTAAACTTTATAAAGTTTTCACCACTGGCTTCCACCAGGATGGCTTGCCCCGGCAACACAGAAGCAACATTTTTAGATGCATTAGGTCAGGCAAATAGCTGGAACATTGTCGATAACCAATTGCTGTTGAGTAATGGGAAAATACAGTTAGCCAAATTCAACGCTGTATCAATGGAAATGGATAAACTAAGTGGCACCTGGGATTTAAACTACATCTCCGGGCAGCGCATTGCTTTTGATCGGTTGTACCCTGATAAAAAGCCAACGGTATCATTCAATTTTTCTCAAAAAGAGTTGAGTGGTAATACTACTTGTAATGGCTTTACTTCCAAATATACAATTACGGGCAATAGTATAAAATTTGACGATGCGCTAAAGACCATGATCTTTTGTGAAGGTGGTGGGGAGGAAGCATTTTTAAACATGTTAAAGAAAGTAAACAGATATGCATTAACAGATGAAGATAAGCTCACATTTTTAATAGATGATGCGGCAGTGATTCGGTTTGCAAAACGGAAATAAAACGATAGAAAATAACCGGTTACTACTTTTAACCATACCGGGCAATTACTTCAAGTTAAAAAAACAGATTAATCATTAATATTCTCTTCAAAATAAAAAATCAATTATCATGGCATTTAATCTTCTCGAAACGGTAAGCGGCCTTTTTAACAATGATCTTGTAAGTAAGGCGGCATCATCTCTTGGCGAAAGCGAAGGAGGAATTGCAAAAGCAATGACCGGTATTGTTCCAACTGTTTTAGCAGGGCTTTTAAATAAGGCCGGCTCAGGTGGTATTGGTGCAACAAGCATTTTTAGTATGGCTCAGGATGCGGCAGGCAGCGGTATGCTGGGTAATCTTGCTGGTATGCTGGGTGGCGGCTCAAAGAGTGGCGGCAGTTCTGGCTTACTAAATATGGCCAATAGTGTGTTTGGCGACAAGCTCGGTAATATTGGTAGCCTTATTTCAAGTTTTTCGGGCATTAAACCATCTTCAGCATCCTCGCTTCTCAATATTGCGGCACCCGCAGCGTTGGGTGCAATTGGTAAGCATGCATCTGCTAATAACCTTGATGCAGGAGGATTGGTATCAATGCTTGTCAGCCAGAAAGATAATATTCTTAAAGCCTTGCCTGCTGGTCTTGGACTTGCAAGTGCGC
>JBDTEB010000141.1:0-2730 GCA_039922795.1 Chitinophagaceae bacterium | reverse complement strand
CGCGTCATAAACCTGGTATCAGGGAAGATTGGGCATCAACAGAAAGGTTTCGAAAAACCAGGTGATATGGCCCAGATGCCATTTGGGCGGACTGACGTCGGCAACGGGTTGAACTACGTAGTCTTCGGTTTTCAGCGGACGGCATATTTCCACTGAATGTTGTCTAACGGCTCGAAATTTTTCTTTCAGGTTCATCAATTTTTTTCTTTTTCAAGAAAGTCCTTCAGGTCCGATATCGAGTGAATTCCCAACGAGTCGGCCTGACGGCTTTTCATCATCAGGGCATATGCATTATTGAAGCCAACCGGTTTCAGCCAGCTGAGGTCGTAATCCCGGTTGAACTTTTTCCGCACAAATTCATACACCTTATCCTTACTGGCTTCCAGTGAATCAAGCTCTTTTTTTGTGGGGTGAAGCAATACCAGCAGGCCTGTACCGGTATATTCCGGGTAAAAGTCGATCTGATCATTAAGTAACGCATCAAAGCAAATTTTTGTTCCGCCAAGGCCGGTTTTTGTACTCACATCAAGGTCAGTGTTCCCTTTGATCAACATAATATACATGCTCGCCAGGATGTATTGTTCTGTGAAGATCTTGGAACCGATCCGGACGACACCCTTTTTTCCCTGTCGCGATTGCTTCCAGAGCCCCTTGCTCACCAGAAAGTCTTTGGCAACTTTTTCCGGAGATTGTTTGAGATAGTCCGCCCGGTAATTGAGTTCCGTCATAATGGAATCGTTGATGGTTCCGGAAAGCAGGTCCAGGGCCGGAGCCAGCTCGGGGTATTTTTTCAGCACGCTGTTTCTTACAACCGGTGCCACGTAGTAGGGTGGAAAGATATGTTTGTCATCCTCAAGCGTGACGAGGTTGAAGGCTTTGAGGCGCCCGTCAGTACTGTAACCACTGATCACGTCGAGGTCTCCCTTGTGAATGGCCTGGTACATTACTGCGTCGCTGATCACCACGGTTCGAACCTTCAGCCCGTATTTTAACCTGAGCCCAAGGTTACCATCCATCCGGCCCATAAATTCTGGTGTGAACCCCGCAAGAAAACTCCCTTCGAGAGCGGATGGAAGCAAATAAAACGATGAAAGCAGGGCAAGTACAACCGGAAGCATCCAGGCAGACAGGGTTGATCGCGAAAATTGGATCTTCTGGATCCTGGAGAGAAGGAAATCAAAAATTATCGCCAGCAACGCAGCCGGTATCGCCCCTGCAAGAATCATGTTTGTGTTATTCAGGGCGATCCCGCCAAATATAAACTCCCCGAGACCTCCTGCGGCGATATATGCGGCAAGCGTCGCGACCCCCACATTGATCACCGTTGCCGTGCGAATGCCCGCAAAAATAACCGGCATGGCCAGGGGAAGTTGCACTTTGGCAAGAACCTGGAGACTGGTCATCCCCATTGCTCTGGCGGCCTCTGTAACCACAGGATTTACTCCGGTAATGCCGGTGTAGGTATTTCTTACGATTGGTAACAGCGCATAAAGCAACAGGGCAAATATGGCAGGCTTCGCACCGATGCCCGCAATGGGTATTAAAAAACCAAGCAGCGCGATGCTGGGGATGGTTTGCAATACACCGGTGAAACCCAGCACAACCGATGCAAGGCGTTTCTTATTCCTTATCAATATTCCGGTAGGAACACCGATAAGTACAGCGATTAACAGGGAAATAAATGTGAGCCCGATGTGTTGCATGGTCTGGTTCAGCAGTTTTCCTGATTGCTGCTGCATGAATCCTAAGAGACTTTGCGTTTCCTCCATTTAGTATTGCTGATTAAATTTTCGAAAGGCGTTTATAAGATCCGGGATCATAACCATTTTTTGTTTTCCTGTTGTTTCGGGATCAGCAAACAAAAGGTGATCCGAGGCCTCACGCGAGTAAAATAATTTCTCCATCGCAGTCCAAAGATTCATTGACGTATCAGACTGCTGATCGGTTCGGGCATCGATAATAGTATCTATGAACGGAAGAATATCGTTCATAACGGTAACCCTTAGCTGCAATTCGAGCCGGTGACCCTTTAGAAAATCTTTAACAAAATCGTTGGCGGGTCGAAACAGTAAATCAAAACGGCTTCCCTGCTGAACAATTTTGCCTTTGTCCATGAGGCAGATCCTGTCGCCGAGGTCAAATGCTTCATTCACATCGTGCGTAACCATCACCATCGTTTTTCTTTTGAATTCATCCAGCTCGCTGAATTCCTTTCTGATGCTGGTGCGCGTTACATCGTCAAGTGCGCCAAATGGTTCGTCCATAAGTATTACGGGCGGATCTGCTACCAGGGCACGGGCTAATCCAACCCTTTGTTGTTGTCCGCCACTAAGTTCCGAAGGATAGGCCTTTAGATATCGGTCCGGTGGAAGATGGAGTTTGTTCATCAGCTCTTCGGTGCGGGAGCGGATGCGCGGTTTATCCCAGCCTAAAAGCAAGGGCACCACTGCAATATTTTCTTCCACTGTATAATGAGGAAAGAGGCCATGATGCTGAAGCACGTATCCGATATTCCGACGCAGCTCCGTCGCAGATCCTTCTTTTGCGTCGCGTCCATCAATAAAAATCTTTCCAGACGAAAGTTCAGTAAGGCGATTGATCATTCTTAACGTTGTAGTCTTACCACAACCGCTGGTTCCGATCAGCACAAAATTTTCAGACGCAGAAACATCGAAACTGATGTCATCCACCGCTTTCTTACCGGTATAATCTTTGGAAACGTTTACTACC
>JBDTEB010000140.1:0-6600 GCA_039922795.1 Chitinophagaceae bacterium | reverse complement strand
AAGGAAGGGCAAGACTTTCCAAGCCTATCTTCCGTGGTGGCAAAAAATCTGAAACAGAAGATCTGGTAAAAAAGACCGGGCTGATTTCAGGAAGGGTGATCACAGAAAATATGAAAATGCTTGCTGCAGAGAATATCGAAAAATTCTACAGCGAAAAAGGTTTTAAAGGAGTAACAGTAAAGATCACTGAAGAGCAGGATACCCGTCTTGCAAATTCGCAAAATCTGGTTTTTACTATCGACAAGGGTAAAAAAGTAAGAATTAATGAGGTGAACTTTTTTGGTGACTCCCTGGTTTCAAAAACCCGCTTGAAAAAACAGTTGAAAGGAACGAAAGAGGTAAGCAGATTCACCCTGTTTCCGGCCGAAGATGAAACGGTTTATGGCAAAAACGTTCGTCCCACCTTTAAAGAATATGTAAAAGATTATGGGTTCCTTTCTTTCACCAAAACCCGCGAATTTCTTGATCCCTATTTCAGGTTCAAGTTATTCAGTTCTGCCAAGTTCAACGAAAAGAAATATGCTGAAGACAAAGAAAAGATACTTAACTACTACAACTCACTGGGGTTCAGAGATGCGGCCATTGAAGCCGATACCCAGTATTACGTAAAGAACGGAAACCTGAACGTTGATATAAAAGTGAGTGAAGGAAGAAAATACTATTTCGGGAACACTACCTGGAGAGGAAATACCAAGTACTCTGACTCTATTCTCACCGTGATTCTTGGTATTAAAAAAGGCGATACGTACAACCTGGAAGTTCTCAACAGTAAGCTGGGCAAACAGATGACCCAGGAAGGCGGTGATATCAGCAGTCTTTACCAGGATGATGGTTACCTGTTCTTCCGGGTTGAACCCGTAGAGACCGCCGTGTATAATGATACCATTGATCACGAGATAAGGATCGTGGAAGGACCGCAGGCAACCATCAAAAACATCAATATTTCCGGTAACGAGAAAACCAAAGAGTATGTAATCCGCAGGGAGATCAGAACGGTTCCCGGTGAGAAATTCAGTCGCTCGGATCTTATCCGTTCGAATCGGGAAATTGCCAATCTTGGTTACTTCAACCAGGAAAAGATCGGTATTGATCCGGTTCCCAACCAGGATGACGGTACGGTGGATATTAATTATACGGTGGAAGAGAAATCTTCCGATCAGTTGGAACTCTCGGCTGGTTGGGGTGGTGGAATCGGTCTTACCGGTACGCTGGGTGTGTCATTCAATAATTTCTCGCTCAAAAATATCCTGAATAAAAATTCCTGGGATCCTTTGCCAACAGGTGATGGCCAGAAGCTTAGTCTGCGAGTACAGAGTAATGGTCGGGCTTTCCGGTCATACAACTTCTCTTTCACAGAGCCATGGCTGGGTGGTAAAAAGAGGAATTCATTTACCGTGAGTCTTTATAGCACCAAGTACTCCAATGCTTATGATCCTTACACAGGAACATACAGCAAACTTGCGGGGGATACGGCTTACCTGAAGACGTTGGGTGTGTCTATTGCCCTTGGTAAGCAGTTGAAATGGCCGGATGACTTTTTTACCCTGGTGTCGTCCTTGAACCTTACCCAGTATAAACTGAGAAATTATCCTAACCTTTTCCCGGGTCTAAGAAACCTTACCGCAACCAATATCAGTGTAAAATTTGCCCTTAGCAGATCTTCGGTTAATCAGCCGATCTTCCCTACACAGGGTTCCAACTTCACAGTGAGCGGCCAATTTACTCCGCCCTATTCTTTAATCGATAAGTCAATTGTCGGCTCTGTGAATCCTTATCGCTTCCCCGAGTTCCACAAATGGCGCTTAAATGGTGAATGGTATGTGCCACTGGGAAAGGCAATGGGTGCCGACAAAAGCAGGCAGTTTGTGTTGAAAGCCGCAGCCAAGTTCGGTTTTATGGGTAGATATAACACCCAGCTCGATTTCTCGCCGTTCGAACGTTTCCAGGTGGGTGATGCAGGTTTGACGAATAACTTCGGAATCCTGGGTTATGATATTATCGCACACAGGGGCTACCCGGTTTACGACAATTCTGATCCCAAAATCAATCCTGATCAACAACAGGCCTCCAAATTCTTTACCATGTTTAATAAATACACCATCGAGTTAAGATATCCTTTCACTACCAATCCTAGCAGCACTATTTACGGGCTTACCTTTTTTGAAGCGGCAAATGGATGGTATGATTACAAAACATATAATCCTTTCCAGTTGAGAAGAAGTGCCGGTGTGGGTATGCGCTTTTTCCTCCCGATGTTTGGATTGCTTGGATTTGACTATGGTCTTGGATTCGACCGCCTGAAACCGGGTGGGTCCCTTAAAGATGCCTCACGATTCACTTTCATGCTTGGTTTTGAACCAGAATAGGAGAAAAATCTTCATTAATAAAAGAAATCAATCATTTATCAAACACAGAAAATACAGGCGATGAAGAAAATACTATTCTTTGGCATACTGATGTTTACCATCGGTCTTGCGAGTCAGGCCCAGCGTTATGCGATCGTTGATACCAAATATATCCTCGACAAAATGCCCGACTATAAAACGGCACAGACTAAGCTTGACGAATTTAGTGTGCAATGGCAGAAAGAGATTGACACTAAACAGGGTGCGCTCGATAAAATGTATAAAGATTATGAGGCAGAACAGGTGATGCTTAGTGAAGAACTTAAAAAAAAGAGAGAAGACGAGATCTTCGTCCGTGAAAAAGAAGTGAGAGAATTGCAAAGAAAACGTTTCGGTTTCGAAGGCGATCTGTTTAAAAAAAGACAGGAACTTATCAAACCTGTTCAGGATAAGGTATATAACGCGATTCAAAAAATCGCTGTTGCGAGGATTTACGACTTCATTTTAGATAAGAGTGAGGGAATTACTGTTATCTTTGCCGACCCAAAACTTGATAAGAGCGAAGATGTGCTGAAAGAATTGGGCGTTAAATAAAACTTAAAGGCTTTTTAGCAGACAACCCGAAATTACTTTTCATCAACTACAACAACACATACAAAATAGTAAATGCCTGAGACCGGTATTTACGGGGCAACAAAAAAAACAAACATGCAGTACAAAAACCAAATTTTCACGCTGATTCTTGCGTCATTTTCTTTGCTGGCGGCTTCTAATGCCAGTGCTCAAATGAAAATTGCTTATGTAAACACAGGTGAACTCATCGCCTCACTTCCGGAAGCTAAAAAGGCAGATTCCATGTATAATCAATTCCAGGAAGTGTTGAAGAAAAACGGGGAAGATTACCAACAGGAACTCGAATCAAAGGCTAAGAAGTTTAATGCAGATTCCTCAAAACTATCTGCAGTAGTTAAAGAAGCAGACAGGAAAAAACTACAGGAATTATACACCAAGGTTGTAAACTACAATCAGGAAGCACAGCAGCAGCTGGAAGGCAGACAGCAGGAATTGTTTGCACCGGTTCAGAAACGCGCTTTGGATATCATCCAGATTGTAGCTAAAGAAGCTGGGTACACACATGTTTTTAACAGGGAAGCCCTGCTTGTCGTTCCTACCACTGATGATCTTCTTCCGCTTATTAAAAAGAAATACAATCTTAAGTAAACAGTTGCTTACATAATCTCGAAGCCCGGATCAGCAACGCTCATCCGGGCTTTTCATTTTCAACCTTTTAATTCAAAACTGTTGAGTGTAAAACCAATTGGCATTTTTGATTCGGGATATGGTGGACTGACGATCATGAAAGAGATCGCGCACCGGCTTCCTTCCTACGATTACCTCTATCTGGGCGATAATGCACGTTCACCTTATGGCACCAGATCTTTTGAAACAGTTTATCAGTATACGTTGGAATGCGTTCGCTGGCTTTTTTCACAGGGTTGCCATCTTGTTATCCTCGCCTGTAATACAGCTTCGGCGAAAGCCCTTCGTACCATTCAGCAAAATGATCTGCCCTCAATGGGGCAGGGAAGGAGAGTGTTGGGAGTGATTCGGCCAACCACTGAAATTATCGGAAATCTTAGTCAAACAGGTGCGATAGGCATCTTCGCAACCCCGGGAACCGTACATTCTGGTTCGTACCCTCTTGAGATACAGAAGTTTTATCCCCAACTGCAGGTCTTTCAGGAAGCATGTCCAATGTGGGTTCCGCTCATAGAAAATAACGAGCATCAATTACCCGGCGCAGACTATTTCGTGCGACAGCATCTTGAGAACCTGTTGCATAAGTCGCAAGGGAAAATTGACACTATCCTGCTGGCCTGCACCCATTATCCCTTACTGATGAAAAAGATAAGGGAGTTTCTGCCCGGCGGGATAAAAGTTGTCTCGCAAGGAAGCATTATCGCCGACAGCCTTGCGGATTACCTGATGAGGCATCCGGAAATGGAAGCAAATTGCAGCAATATGGGGGATAGAAGTTTCTTCACCACAGATTCAACAACAGATTTTGACACCCACGCCAGTTTATTTTTTGGGGCCCCGGTATTTTCCCGACATGTATCGTTTTAAAAGTGGTGTCTATCAGATTTAATTTTATTCAAGCGCCTCTTTGAAATCACTTTCTTTTCTATTACCTTTGCCGTCCCTTTCACGGCACAGTGGGTATGGTGGCCTGTTGTGTAGTTCGAATGAACCGGTCCGCCGGAATTAAACATTGGCTATAAAAAATTAAATAATGAAACGTACATTCCAACCACACAGACGTCGCCGTAAAACGGTTCATGGATTTCGCAGACGTATGCTCACTGCAAATGGCAGAAAGGTTTTGGCCAGCAGAAGAGCAAAAGGACGGCATAAATTGACCGTCTCCAGCGAATCAAGACTTAAATAGTTTTTCTCTACATAAGCTTACTGGCTCCGGTTTACCGGAGCTTTTTTTGTTTTGGGAAGATAAGATCTTAGCTGGCAGTACAGCCAGTTAACCACGCAGCCGGACTTCAAAATGCCTTCAATAAAAACTTTAAACAAAAACCAGCGGCTCAAAAGCCGAAAGACAATCGATGCCCTTTTTAAAGCAGGCAGATCTTTTTCGGTTTTCCCTTTCAGGGTTCTTTATTTAGTCGAAAGTTCCAAATCAGGAATGCAGGAGATCAACACGGTATCATCACCGGAATTTTCGCAGGCAAAGAACAACCTAAAAGGTGGCCACCTCCTCCAAACGGGCTTCTCCGCACCTTCAAAAAATTTTAAAAAAGCGGTCGATCGCAACAGAATCAAGCGCCTTACCAGGGAATCTTTCCGACTTAACCAGACAGAACTTCAGGAAAGCGTCGCCCGGTTAAACATCAGGCTTAACCTCTTCCTCATCTATACGGGTAAGGAATTGCCGAACCATGAACTGGTCACAAATAAGATATCAGTAGTTTTACAGTCGCTGATAAAGAAACTTAATGAAAGCCATCCTTCAAATACTTAGCTATCCCTTCATCTTCCTGATCAAAATTTACCAATGGGTGATCTCACCCATTCTAGGCCCAAAATGCCGTTTCACACCCACATGCTCTCAATACGGAATTGAAGCACTTAAAAAATACGGACTTTTCAAAGGCATCTATCTGACTGTAAAAAGAATCATTCGCTGTCACCCCTGGGGCGGACATGGCTATGATCCCGTGCCTTGAAAACACAGGATCAATTAAAACAAGTATGCCTCCTGGCTAAATCGCATTTACAAATATCGAAGGTACCAGATCTCTATTTCTTCAATTCCAATAACAATTTTTCCAGCGTCGCTCTCTTATCCATATTCGTATTAAACTTATACACCTCCGGGGTTTTCCCTGCTCCGCCAGATACGGAAGATGGGATGGGGTGATATGGCCCTATGAGCTTTGCTTCATGATTATTACTAATCTTTTTGATCGAAAAAGGAATCACCCAATAGGTTTTGTTTGCATCAGAAGCATTCTTGCCAAGTAACAATGCCTTGGTACTATCAACCATTTTATCCACATCGTCCGCCGTTAATTGGGACGTACTTTCAACTGCACTATAATTAACCATCCCACCGATAAGCGTATCAGTCTGAAGATTTAAAAGGAAGAGCCCATCCCCATCTGCATCAAAAGTCTTCACACCCCCGGGGGTTTTTACTGATATCGTAATTTTGTCAGATCCAGGTAAATAGATCTCCTTTTCATAATGGGTGGTACCCGCATCGAGCGTGATATTCTTTGTATCCTGATCGTTTACTTTAAGCTTGCCGGTTGACATTATTGAAATCCTTTTACCCCCACCACCGGAGCAGGCAGAAAGCATTACGAGACTAAATACCGGAATGACCAGTCTGGAAAATTTCATAGTTGTTGATTTAAAGCGTTCGTTGTAGCAAAAAAAATCCCGGGATAAATATACCGGGATCAATGTGATTTTTATGACTATGTCTTCAATTTATAGTGCTTCTTCATATCTTTTTCCGGCAAGGTCCCAGTTAACTACATTCCAGAACGCAGCAAGATAGTCTGCCCGTTTGTTCTGATATTTCAGGTAGTAAGCATGTTCCCAAACATCTACCCCGAGAATAGGCGTTCCTTTTACTTCAGCAACATCCATTGTCGGGTTATCCTGGTTGGGTGTCGAACTCACTACCAGTTTACCGTCTTGCTCAATAAGCCATGCCCAGCCGCTACCAAAGCGC
>JBDTEB010000139.1:0-5220 GCA_039922795.1 Chitinophagaceae bacterium | reverse complement strand
GGCATGCCCCACGCTGCGTCCGCCCTGGTGGCTATTTCGTAGGGCGGCAGGTTTATAAGGCATGCCTCACGCTGCTTTCGCAGGCAGGGCGGACGCAAGGCCCGCCCCTACTTTGTAAATCACGAATGTCAGCCAGTGCATTCACCGAATGTCAGCCAGTGCATTCACCGAATGTCAGCCAGTCATTCACCGAATGACATTCAGCCAGTGCATTCACCGAATGACATTCAGCCAGTGCATTCACCGAATGTCAGCCAGCCCATTCAACGAATGACATTCAGCCAGTGCATTCACCGAATGACATTCAGCCAGCCCATTCAACGAATGAAATTCAGCCGGTGCTTCCTAATAACGCAATTCAACCTGTTCATTGCAGCAACCTGTTCATTGCAGCAACCTGGTCAATGATCCTTTTTACAAACACCGGAATAATTCATTCGTTAATACATATTATCGGTAAATTCAGGGAGCTTAAATGCATACCATGAGTACCGTCAAAAAGCTATCCCACCTGCTTCTGCTGTTCTGTCCCTTCTCTGCGCCATCCCAGCTGATAAGTTATACCTTCAAAGAACCCGGGGTGAAGGCTCATTCATTACCGTTCCATCATTATCTCTCTTTGTAATACCTCAATGCGATTTTTCTTATATTCAATTTTTCCTTGTGCCGATTTTCAACCCGGACTTGCAAAATAAAAATTAATCTTTCCCGAATGAATAGATTGCTAACCCTGTTGCCTTTTCTATTTCTTGCCTCACTGGCCCTTGGACAGGAAATAAAATATAGCGCATCAAATAATGACTGGAACCCTGATTCGTTGGGCAATCAACGTGCTGTTCTTCATGTGTCCGGAAATAGCAAACTGGCCCATGCCATCATCCCCTGGCGCCGTCACGATACAGATCCACAAAACAAAAGACTGATCCTTCAGGATGCCAAAACCGGGTCACTGATCACACAGGTAAAAACCGGTAACCTCACTCAGGAATCTGGTGAGATCTGGTTTGAACCCGTCTCCGGACCGGGAGACTATTATGTGTACTACCTGCCCTATCGGAATGAAGGACGCAGCAATTATCCAAAGGGAGTTTATTTAAGACCGGTCTCAAATGCTGGCCAGGAATGGATTTCACCAGGCGTCGCAGCTTCGCTGGCCATAGTTACGGGGTTTCAATCGGTTAACGAATTCAATAGTTTTTATCCCATGGAAATTGCTGCCACCGGAAAAGAACTCGCCGCACTGGAAGCAAAAAATCCGGCAGCAGCCTACCTGGTTTTCCCCGAAGACAGGATGCACCCGGTAAAAATGACCGATGCCATTCCTCAGCGATGGATACTGAAAGGCATAAAAAAATCATTCACCGATACCGCTGCCAAAGGAGAATTTCTTGCCTTTCAATTCGGCGTTTATGCCAGGAAAGACCTTCAAAATCTTCGCGTGAGTTTTTCCAGTTTGAAATCAGGCAGTAATTCAATCGATGCCAGCTATATTTCCTGTATCAATACCGATGGAACCAGCTATGACAATAAACCGGTGAAATTTACGGTTGATGTTTTAAAAGGAAAAGTGCAGTCGCTCTGGTGCGGGATCGATGTTCCCCTGAACACCATGCCAGGAACTTACCAGGGGATGGCGACCATCAGCACCACAGGACAGCCGGTAACAAATATTCGTTTGTCCATTGTCGTTAAAAATAAAATACTGACTGATGGAGGTATCAGTCAGCCTGAAAAACAGACCAGGTTAAAATGGCTGAATTCTACAATGGCACAGGAGAATACGGTGATCGCTCCCTACACGCCTCTGGATATTATCGGTGACACGGCCATTGCTTTTCTTGGACGAAAAATTATTATCAATACAGACGGATTTCCAAAACAAATCCAGACATTTTTTACGACTGAAATGACTGGCTATCAAAAAACACCCAATAATCTTTTATACGAAGGCATCCATTTTCATTTCACGCGCGCGTCAGACGCAAAGGACATCAAACTGCAAAACGGGCCGGTAAAATACCTCGAGAAATCTCCCGGAACGGTTCGCTGGCAGTGCAGCAGCCTGTCCGATTCCCTGCAGATGAATGTAAATGCCTCGCTTGAATTTGACGGTTTTATGACATATACTGTTCAGCTAATCGCGTTGAATGATCTGGATTTTAGCGATATCACGATGCATATTCCTTTTCGGAAAGACAAGACCGATTATCTTATGGGACTTGGTGAAAAAGGGGAGAAGCGCCCGGAGAAAATAAACTGGAAATGGGATGTGGCGACAAAAAACCAGGACGGAGCCTGGATCGGAAATGTAAATGCCGGACTACAATTTTCATTGCGCGATGAAAAATATGTACGCCCTTTAAACACCAATTTTTATTTGCAGAAACCACTCGTGCTCCCGGCCTCATGGTCGAACGGAGGCAAGGGTGGAATTGATGTCGCGGTCAAGGGCGCGTCGATGCTGACCAATAATTACAGCGGTCCCCGGGAGATGAAAAAGGGTGATACGCTGTATTTTAATTTCAATTTATTGGTAACGCCATTTCACACGATCAATACCGATTTTCAATGGGCCAACCGTTTTTATCATAAATACAACCGGCCCGACAGCATAAAGGCTACTGGCGCGACGATCGTAAATATCCATCATGCCACTCCGATCAATCCTTACATCAATTATCCATTCATCGAATATAAAAAAATGAAAGCTTATATTGATGATGCGCACAGCAAAGGATTAAAAGTGAAGATCTATAATACGGTACGTGAATTATCCAACCACGCGTATGAAATTTTTCCGCTGCGGAGCCTTGGTCATGAGATCTTTTCAACCGGTAAGGGCGGTGGATTTTCCTGGTTGCAGGAGCATCTTGGCAATGACTATATCGCGGCCTGGTTTGTACCCGAAATAAAAGATGCCGCAATCGTCAATAGCGGAATGAGTCGCTGGCATAATTACTATGTGGAAGGCATGAACTGGCTTACAAAGAATGTAGGAATCGATGGTATTTATCTTGATGACGTGGCCTTTGACCGGGTTACGATGAAGAGAATAAAAAGAGTGTTGACTGCGGATGGCCATCCGGGCATCATCGATCTTCATTCGGCCAACCAGTTTAATAAAAGCGATGGTTTTAATAACAGCGCAAACCTGTACATGGAGCACTTTCCCTATTTAAACCGCCTTTGGTTTGGGGAGTATTTCGATTATGAAAAAAATGGTCCCGATTTTTTTCTCACCGAAGTCTCGGGTATTCCGTTTGGACTAATGGGTGAAATGCTGCAGGATGGCGGCAATGCCTGGCGGGGAATGATCTACGGAATGACAAACAGGATGCCCTGGAGCGACAATGCCGATCCGCGACCGATCTGGAAACTCTGGGATGAATTCGGCATCCAGGGGTCCGAAATGATCGGATACTGGAGTGACAATTGCCCGATAAAAACAGATAATTCCCGGGTGCTTGCCACAGTCTACCGGAAAGGCGCAACCGCTTTGGTATCGATAGCCAGCTGGGCAGATGCGGACGTTGAGGTAAAACTTCAGATTGACTGGAGCAAGCTGGGTATCGATCCTGCTAAAGCAAGCATAAGGATCCCCGAGGTGAAAAACTTTCAGAAAGCGATGGAGGTAAAAGTGGGTGACGCCCTGCATGTTCCAAAAGGAAAAGGATTTTTGCTGCTGATCAAGTAATGATTTTTTAATTCAGGCCAGATGAAAATAAACCGGATTGCCGCCTTGCTTTTCCTGCTGTTTTGCGTTCAGGTTAATGCGCAACAAAACGCGAGGCCGAATATTATATTTATCCTTACCGATGACATGGGTTACGGGGACATCAGTTGTTTCAACGGAACCTATGCCACGCCGAATATAGACCGGCTCGCCAAAGAAGGGCGGATGTTTACCAGTTATTACAGCGCTTCACCAATCTGTTCTCCTTCCAGAACGGGTTTTCTCACTGGCATGCATCCTGCCAAATCACATATCACCAGTTATCTGCAAACCAAAAAGGGCAACCGCGAATGCGGACAAGCCGATTTTCTCGATCCTGCCAAACCATCCATCGCGCGCATTTTAAAAGCGAGTGGATACGCTACGGGTCATTTTGGTAAATGGCACATTGGCGGTGGACGTGATGTGACGGATGCGCCCAACTTTGATAAATACGGCTTTGATGAGTGGAACAGTACGTATGAAAGTCCGGACCCTGATCCTTTGCTCACCGCCACCAATTGGATCTGGAGCGACAAGGACAGCGTTAAAAGATGGAGCCGCACGAAATATTTTGTGGATAAAACCCTGGCTTTTCTCGCAAAACATTCCAGTCAGCCGTGTTATGTGAATCTCTGGCCGGATGATGTGCACACGCCCTGGGTTCCCGGTGATGATTCAGTAGGAAGGTATCCGGGCAAGCCCGAAGAGGAAAAGAGTTTTAAGGAAGTGCTCACTGAATACGACAAACAGATCGGCAGGTTGATGGCAGGAATAACAAAGCTCGGCATAGAAAAGAATACCATCATCGTTTTTACCAGTGATAATGGTCCGCTGCCAAATTTTCGTCACGACCGGTCAGCGGCCTATCGCGGTAGCAAGTTGTCTTTGTATGAGGGTGGTATTCGTATGCCCTTCATCGTTAGTTGGCCGGGGCAGATTCCTGCGAATACAACGGACAGCCTTTCATTGATTACGGCGTATGATTTAACGGCCACGTTTGCAAAGTTAGGTGGCGGCGTTGCGGCGAGGCAAGAAGAAGGGATGGATATTTTGGATGTGTTCTTGGGGAAGTCATCACCAGCTTTGCGTACGGTTTTCTGGGAATATGGCAGGAATACCACTTCATTCGCCTACCCGCCGGGGAGGGACAGGAGTCCATCATTGGCGGTGAGGGAGGGCAAATGGAAATTGCTGATGAATCCGGATCGGAGTGGGGTGGAGTTATATGATATGGAGAAGGATAGGAACGAGACAACGAACCTCGCTGCGGCGAATGCGAAAGTAACGGGTATGCTCAGCGATAAACTAATGAAATGGCGGGCCGCTTTGCCCTAAGGGGAAGCGGAGGTTTTGTATTATAACCGTGATGCGGGTTTGTGTCAAAACAACAACGCACGTTATGTATTAAAACGGCGACGCATGTTTTGTATTAAAACGGCAACGCACGTTTTGTATTAAAACGGCAACGCACGTTTTGTGTCGTAGGGGCGGGCCTTGCGTCCGCC
>JBDTEB010000138.1:0-2994 GCA_039922795.1 Chitinophagaceae bacterium | reverse complement strand
CGCCTTGCCGACGAAAAAAAGCAACCCCAGCAGACGACCATATCAACCGCAAAAACGGGCAGATTCAAAAACAAAAAGATTAACTAATCGCCCACAGGGCGGACGCAAGGCCCGCCCCTACAAAAGGTTTATATTCGGCTAACACATTGCAAGACTACAAATAAAAACAAACAATAATTGGTACGCAAAGCCATGAAAATGAAACTCTTTCCCGGACAAAAGGAAGAGTATATCAAACGACATGCTGAGATCTGGCCCGAGCTTCGCAGTCTGTTGAAAGATGCGGGGGTGGAAGATTATTCAATCTTCCTTGACGAAGAATCAAATGTTCTCTTTGCAGTGTTAACCATCACAAATGAAAGGGCGATGGAAGAATTGCCCTCTAGCCCGATCATGAAAAAATGGTGGAGTTACATGAAAGACATCATGGACACAAATGCCGATCATTCGCCGGTGAGTATCCCGCTTGAGGAAGTTTTTTTTATGAAATAGTTTTTTGTTATCCGTTGTTGCTCGCAAGTGCCAGCTTTCAACTATTTTTCCAATATGTTTACTAACGAATGAAGAAATAAAAACTGTCCGACCTGGATTTCTCAAAATATTTCATCTAACAACTAAAAGTCAGCCTGCCAATGCTATTTGAAAAACATACGATCGAGGAGCACAATAACGCTCTTTCCGCAAGCCATAAAAACAAGATTGATTTTTTGAAATCCGAAGTAAAGGAATATGACTCAATCCTTCAGAAACTGATAGACTTCCAGGTGGCCATTCCGAGCTGGGCGCTCGGAACAGGCGGCACCCGTTTCGGACGATTCTCCGGAGGCGGCGAACCCCGCAGCCTCGAAGAGAAAATGGAAGACGTGGGTCTGCTGAATGCGCTCAATAAAAGCAGTGGAGCTATCTCGCTGCATATTCCCTGGGATATTCCTAAAAATACCGCCAACATCAAAGCCCTGGCGACCCAGTATGGACTTCGTTTTGACGCCATGAACTCAAATACCTTCCAGGATCAGCCGGGACAGGAACTGAGTTATAAATTCGGATCACTGCAAAATGTAAATCCCGATATCCGCAAACAGGCAATCGAACACAATATCGAAGTAATAAATTATGGCAGGGAACTCGGATCCGATGCGTTGACCGTATGGTTATCGGACGGTTCATGTTTCCCTGGCCAGTTAAATTTCAGGCAGGCTTTTGAACACACGCTCTCCGGCCTCGAAGAAATTTACGCCGCACTTCCAGAAGACTGGAAAATATTTGTAGAATATAAAGCCTACGAGCCCAATTTCTATTCCACTACCGTCGGAGACTGGGGCCAGTCGCTGCTTTACGCCAACAAGCTTGGTTCGAAAGCCTATACGCTGGTGGATCTTGGTCACCATCTGCCCAATGCAAACATCGAACAGATAGTGTCCCTTTTGCTTATGGAAGGAAAGCTCGGAGGTTTCCATTTCAATGATTCCAAGTATGGTGACGATGATCTCACAGTCGGAAGCGTTAAGCCCTATCAACTCTTTCTTATCTTTAATGAACTGGTGGAAGGAATGGATGCCCGTGGCATGAACCACGCCTCGGGACTTGGCTGGATGATCGATGCGTCTCACAACGTAAAAGATCCATTGGAAGATCTGCTGCAATCAGTGGAAGCGATTATGATCAGTTATGCACAGGCGCTTTTTATCGACCGTACGTCACTGCTTGCTGCGCAGGAATCCAATGATGTCACCAAATGCCAGGAGATCTTGCAACATGCCTTCAGAACCGATCTCAGGCCATTGGTGGCAGAAGCGAGATTGAAAGCCGGCGCCGCCCTTGATCCTATTAGTTTGTATCGTTCTGCCAAAGTGAGAGAAAACCTTACCCGCGAAAGAGGATTGAAAACCGTAGCTACAGGATTATAATATGACGCCAACTCCCGTAATACTCATATTTGACGTTGGCAAGACCAACAAGAAAATGCTGATCTTCGACGAGCAGTATCGCCTGATTTTTGAACGGGCAGGACAGTTTGCGCAGACCGTCGATGAAGACGGCGATCCCTGCGAAAATGTTAATGAGCTGATGAACTGGGTTCAGAAGACGTTCTGGGAGGTGTCCAGCAACCCTCTTTACGATTTAAGGGCGGTAAACTTTTCGGCTTACGGAGCCAGCTTCATTCATCTGAACGATTACTACAAACCAGTTACACCCCTTTACAATTATTTAAAACCGCTGAGCGAAAGCATCAAGAGACAATTCTACGATACCTATGGTGGCGAAGAAAAGGTTTCAATGGAGACTTGCTCGCCTGTTCTTGGTAACCTCAACTCGGGCATGCAGATCTACAGGCTCAAATACCAAAAGCCGCAGCTGTATGATCAGATCAAATACTCGCTTCACCTGCCACAGTTTTTAAGTTATCTTATTTCTGCCAGTGTTTGCTCGGACATCACCAGCATTGGTTGTCACACGATTTTATGGGATTTCAAAAAAAACGATTATCATGACTGGGTGTATAAAGAAGAAGTTGATCTGAAATTTGCCCCCATTTATAAGGGTAGCGACGTGGTCAGACTCTCATACGGTGGAAGCCAGATCCCGATTGGAGTGGGACTGCACGACAGTTCGGCCGCACTGATCCCTTATCTCGCCAAATTTCATGAACCGTTTGTGTTGATCTCCACCGGTACCTGGTGCATCACATTGAATCCCTTCAACCAGTCACCCCTGACTGTTGAAGAATTGAGGCAGGACTGCCTGAGTTACCTCAGCTATGAAGGCCGGCCAGTGAAGGCTTCCAGGCTCTTCGCCGGTTATGAACATGAGGAAGAAACGAAAAATCTGGCGGCTCATTTCAGTAAGCCCCTGGATTACTATAATAATATTGATTACGATAGCACTATTATCGCAAAGATCAGGGCCGAGGCAAAGAAATCTGCCGTGGAAAACACGGTCGGCCAGATTCTGAAAAAATCGAATTTTGAATCACGGTCGCTTGCGGATTTTGCG
>JBDTEB010000137.1:0-7336 GCA_039922795.1 Chitinophagaceae bacterium | reverse complement strand
TAAGGAATTCATGATTGATGTATTCGATGAAATGCGGCTCACATTGAAAGAAGGGCAGGAGTTAACATTAAATTGCGAGGGCGAACCTTTATTTGTCACGGATAAGCGGTTATTAAAAAATATATTGATTAATCTGCTCAGTAATGCCATTAAATTTTCAGATATCAACAAGTCGATATACGTTAATATCGACAATTCCGGTTCACGGCTGATTCTCCAGGTACAGGATTCTGGTATTGGAATACCCGAAGAAGATCTGCCGCATCTTTTCAGTACGTTCTATCGCGGAAGAAATGTGACCAATATCCAGGGAACCGGCCTGGGACTGCATATTGTGAAGAGATATGTCAATATGCTTGAAGGAGAAATTACCCTGAACAGCGAAATAAATAAAGGCACAACGTTTAATATCGGTCTACCAAATCTACAGGCACAGGCATCTATTTAATTCATGTGATATTTACGTTCATTCATCAACGTTAATGTATCAATTCCTCGTATTCTTTCGGCCGCTCACATTCAATTTTATTCATCAGAAGTGAATTTTATATTCCTTTACCATTATAGCATAATAAGTATTTAATCTTAGTTGTCAGTAAATAAATATCGCAACGGTAATTGTTGAGGGTTTACACGTTATTCCTTTCGCAACCTTGTTCCTATATTTGAGCAGAACTAATAACTTAATGAGCACGATACTTATCATAGATGATAACAATGAAATTCGCGAGAATACCGCTGAAATTCTACAGCTGGCAGGTTACACCACCCTTATTGCGGAGAATGGAAAAAAGGGCCTGGATATCGCCATCAAACAAAACCCATCACTGATTATCTGCGATATCAGTATGCCGGAGCTCGATGGTTACGGTGTTCTTCACCTGCTCAGAAAAAATGCTGAAACAGAATACACCCCCTTCATTTTTCTCACGGCAAAAACCGAAAGAGTCGATTTTAGGAAAGGAATGGATATGGGGGCGGATGATTTTATCACTAAACCTTTTGACGATATCGAGTTGCTGAATGCTGTTGAGATCAGGCTAAAAAAATATAATATCCTGCATTCGAAATATGCAACAAATGAAGCGGGTGCCAACGACCTGATGAAAGACCTGTCCAGTTCGGGAATTATTCAGATGGATTTCTCGCAATACGACACCGAGGTTATTTCAAGAAAGCAGATGCTGTACAGCGATACCAAGAGGCCAAAATATCTTTATTACATCAAGAAAGGCAAGATCAAGGTTTACAAGGTTAACGAAGATGGCAAAGAATATATAACCCAGTTGCTGACAGAAGGCGATTATATCGGTCATGTACCCTTGTTGGAGAATAAGGCTTATGATGATAATGCCGAAGTACTGGAAGAAGCGGAAGTGGTACAGATTCCCAAGGATATCTTTTTAAATGCAGTCAATAACGATATTGAAATAGCATCCAAATTCATAAAACTTGTTGCAAGGAACGTTAAGGAACAGGAAGAGCGCCTCCTCAATCTTGCTTACAGCTCCTTAAGAAAAAGGATCGCCAAGGCGCTTGTAAGCATTTACACAAAACTGCATAACCCTAACCAGCCAGAACAGATCATTGATATCTCCAGAGACGATATCGCCCGGTACGTGGGAACCGCTACCGAGTCGCTCATCCGTACGCTAAGTGATTTTAAATCTGAAAAACTGATCGAAGTAAAAGAAGGTAAGATCAGGATACTGAGCATTGATAAACTCAACGGGTTGCTCTACTGATAAAAAAGCACCCGGAAATATCCAGGTGCTGTATTTGATTAAGAGGTAAGCCTAATGGTAATGGTGGTTCAGTCCATATTTTGAATGAGTGAGGAAATCTCGCTTCCCCGGTCATTTTGTTGTTGCATGCTCCAGTTGTCGGTCATGGAGGTTTCAAGCCATAGTGTTCCGGACTTCCGGTACAGTTGAACCATAATGCCAAATTGTTCATCGCAACCGCGTTCCAGATCCTTTACTGTTGTGGAGGCTACTATTTCCAGTCTGCCTTTCCGGTTATTTTTAAAAACACTACCGATAGTCTGCGTAACGGGTAAACTGATCGTCTTTTCTTTGGTTTGCCTGTACCTGGTCCCTTTCCTGAAGAATTCGATCTTCAGGAAAGGAAACATGTACGAGAAGTCTCTCTGTACATCTTCTATTAGCCTGTCTATTGTTATTTCTAGCGTCATTACTGAGATCATATAGTGGTGGCGGACATTTTATTTTTCCGTCTATGGCCGGGGCTAAGATTTTCCGTTATCCGTACCTCCAGGGTAAAGTAAGTAGCGGTAACAAAAAAACACGTTTTCATTTAGACGACGCTCTCTTGATCGTCTTTAGTTTTCAATACGGATCAACCTTTTGTTTCTCCGGGGTGCTACCTGCTTTCTCTGCGGGTAATGTGTACGAATAAAAACGGGACTTGTAAATTGAGTGGTTGTTTTAGGGTTAAAGGTTCGGGTTGACTTTTTTGCTGGAATCGTTTTTTTATGTTTAGAATCTTATTTGCTGTGTTTGCTTCGATGACACAAATGTAGAGTGCACGGTTAGAAATTTTTATGACCTGCAGGATTCAAAAAGTTGATTATCGTCAACTATGACGCTGACCATCGTTAGAACAAAAATAAAACTGACTTTAAATTTGCTGATAATCAACAGCTTAAGCTCTTGTAGAAAGTTGGATGCTATGACCCTATAACATCATCCAGGTCACGCCGTTCTTTTTTGGTTGGCCGTCCTATTTTGCTGTTGCGTTTGCCGGTGTTAAAACTGGAGCCCTGGTATTTCAGTTCAGCGTCCTCGTCGTTCGGCGTATTGTCCAGGTAATGTTTGAGAGCTTCGGCATATTGAACGCGGTTTGAAATAAGACCGGTGACTTTGATAACCCATTTCCTCGTCTCGGCCCTGATCTCGTATTCATTACCGATCAGCACCTGTTTCGAGGCTTTTACCGTGTTACCCTGTGATCTTACCTTGCCCTTTTCGCAGGCTTCCGAAGCTTCTGCGCGGGTCTTGAAGATCCTGATCGCCCATAGATATTTGTCTATACGTAGTTTCTCTTCAGCGGTCATCTGTTCCTTATTTTTTCATTTCAGCGAAGTACAGATGAAAGTAGGGAATGGTCTCAATCCCTTTGTAAAAATTGAAAATGTCAAATTTCTCGTTGGGAGAATGAAGGTTGTCACTGTCAAGTCCAAAGCCCATAAATACGATTTTCGTATTCAGCTCCTTTTCGAAAAGTGCGCAAATGGGAATGCTTCCGCCACCCCGCACAGGGATTGGAGTCTTGCCAAAAGTGGTTTCGATGGCCCTGGACGCCGCTTTGTAGGCAATGGAGTCGATGGGTGTCATGTACGGTTCACCACCATGGTGAACCTCTGCTTTAACGGTCACACTCTTTGGGGCTATGGATCTGAAATAATCGAGGAGTTTTTTTGTGATCACTTCGGATGATTGTTTGGGAACAAGTCTGGCTGAGATCTTGGCGAATGCTTTTGACGGTAACACCGTTTTGGCACCTTCGCCGGTATAACCACCCCAGATACCGTTCACTTCAAGTGTGGGTCTGATGCCTGTTCGCTCATTCGTTGAATAGCCTTTCTCGCCCCACAGTTCCTGCACACCAAGGTCAACCTTATATGCCTCTTCATCATACGGCGCATTGCCCATGAGGCGACGTTCGTCAGGTGTACTTTCCACCACATCATCATAGAATCCCGGGATTATGATGTAATTATTTTCATCATGACAGGACGCGATCATTTTTGATAGAATCGTGATCGGGTTGGCAACCGCACCTCCGTACACGCCGCTGTGCAGGTCACGGTTTGCACCCGTCACTTCCAGTTCAATGTATGACAAACCCCTGACCCCGATATCGATTGACGGATGTTCCATACTTATCATCGAAGTATCACTGATAAGAATAACATCGGCTTTCAGTAATTCTTTGTGTGTACTTACAAAAAGTGCCAGGTTGGGTGATCCTATTTCTTCCTCCCCCTCGATGATAAATTTGATGTTCGTCGGCAGCATGCCGGTCTGCACCATTGTTTCCAGTGCCTTTACATGCATGTAGAACTGCCCCTTGTCGTCGCAGGCACCTCTTGCATAGATCTTTCCATCCTTTATCTCCGGATCAAAAGGACCGCTATTCCAGAGGTTCAGCGGATCAGCCGGCTGAACATCATAATGGCCGTAAACGAGTACGGTTGGTTTGGAAGGATCCGTTATTTTTTCGCCATAAACGATCGGATGACCGCTGGTACTGTAAATTTCTGTTCTATCAATGCCAGCTTCGCCGAGGCGCCGGGCAACCAGTTCTGCACACGATATCATATCAGCGCTGTTCTCTTTTTTTGCACTGATGCTGGGAATGCGCAGAAGACCAAGCAATTCGCTCAGAAATCTTTCACGGTTTTCGGACTGATAGGTAAGCCAGGATTCGACTAGGGGCATATAAACGAATTTGTATTTTTAAGGAAAAATTGAATTTACATGGAAGAAAAACGCTGTTGTACAAAATCCCAGTTGACAACTTTCCACCAGGCTTCTATATAATCAGGTCTTTTGTTTTGATATTTGAGGTAATATGCATGTTCCCAAACATCGAGCCCGAGAAGGGGGTAACCCTTGATCTCGGAGACGTCCATGAGCGGGTTATCCTGGTTTGGCGTAGAACCGATTTTAAGCCCTTTCGAAGAATCAACATACAACCATGCCCAACCGCTACCGAAACGGTTTTTTCCTGCGTCGGCGAACTGAGTCTTGAAATCGGCGAAACTTTTAAAAGTTGACTCTATCGCTTTTGACAATGTTCCGGAAGGGGTGCCCGAAGCACCGGGTTTCATTGATTTCCAGAACAATTCGTGATTGAAATGCCCACCCGCATTGTTGCGCATTTTAGGCGTGAACTTCGAAATATTTTTAAGAATATCTTCAACCGGTTTTGATGTATCAACTTTTTCGGCCGCAGCTGCGTCTTTAAGATTGGTAAGATATGCCGCCGCATGCTTGGTGTAATGTATCTCCATTGTTTTCGCATCGATATTCGGTTCCAGTGCACCGTAATCGTAGGCCAGCGGCGTTTGGGCAAAACCGGTATACAAGAGGTCTGTGTTCTTTTCAGGATGGCGGGATGTTGTTACTGCCGCCAGTAAGGAATTACCAGTTACCGAACTTGCGGTAAGAATCATTCCTGCTTTTGCCGATTGCGAAATAAATGCACGTCGTGAAGTATTTTTATTTGACATAATTCCCTGATTTATTTTAAAGTTAATCAACCGAAGTTGATTTGAATTTCATTTTCAGGCGTTCGTAAAAAGGTGAGATCTTTCTCAACATCCGGAAATAATATTCCTGGTTGAACAACTGCGAATCCCGCATGGCCTTGCCCGTGAGGAAAATTCCCACAGGGGTCAGAACAAACGTTGCAAGCCACATACCAGGCAACGGTTGTAATACATTTTCCTTGGCAAGCTTCATCCCGAAATTGTTTAACAAAAAGAAAATTACAAAAAATATGACAGCGATAACGAGTGGTGTTCCCAGTCCTCCTTTGCGAATAATAGATCCCAGCGGAGCACCGATCATAAACAATACCAGGCAGGCAATCGACATGGTAAACTTGCGATGCCACTCGATCAGGTGAAGCCTTAAATCACGCTGTTTGTTGGTATATTCGGCAGCATTGATTTCAATAGACGACTTTGCATTGCTGATCTGCGAGATGGCCCGGTCAACGATCCCGATCCTCGCACTGTCGGGGATCAATGCCTTCATGGTTTTAGCTTTTGGATTGTACGACAAAGCGGGCGCTTTCCAACCCGTATCGAGGGAGCTTATAAAAGAGAGATAAGGACTTAATTCCGTACCGGTTTTCTTCGAATAGCTCTTTTTTGTCCGCTCCAGCGAATCAATCATTTTATCTAACTGGCGAACGCTTAGCATTTGATAATTATCCTTGAAAACACTGTCTTCGGTCTTGTTCAGTTTAAAAGAGCTGAGGTCGAAAACTTTCTGATACTCCTGAAAGCCCAGCCTGATATAATCGGTATTGATGGTGTTGTGATCGCCTTTTTCCTCATATCTCCAGCCATCCCTCAGGTTGAATTCAAGAAATTTCTTGTCATCACTCACTTTCATCTCACCACTTCTGGCCACAATGATGTTATCCTGCAAGGCAGGATTCTTTTCATAAATGATAATATTCCTGATGGTAACGCCATCTTTTTCTTTCTTTCCCACCTTGATCACGAATCCGTCAATCTTGTCATAAAAAGTGCCCTCCTTGATATCGAATGCCGGCTTGGCCATGATGATATCATATTTGAGGGTATTCATTTTTAGCGTGGCAACGGGGATGATATTATTGTTGATGAAAAATGCCACGATGCAAAAGAGAATCGTTGTAAAGAACAGGGGCTGCATAAACCGGATCAGCGGTATGCCAGCTGATTTAATAGCAACGAGTTCAAAGGTTTCCCCAAGATTGCCAAACGTCATGATTGAAGAGATCAGGATGGCAAGGGGTAGCGCTAAAGGAATATTGAAAGCTGCGACGTAACTGGTCAGTTTGGCAATAGTAACCAGGTCAAGACCCTTGCCAACAAGATCGTCGATATACAGCCAGAAAAATTGTAAGGTGAGAACGAAAAGGGTGATAAAAAAGGTGGCAATGAATGGTCCGACGAAAGCTTTTAATATGAGCGCATCTAATTTTTTCATATCACTCTTCCGGCGCCAGTTTAGTCCTCCGGGTATTTCTCTCTAATTTTATGAAGCCTAAATTCTGCTGCACAGCTTTAGTTATGAGTAAATCAAAAATACACCTTTCAAAAGATGAATTGGATCTAGTAAAAAACAGCACCTGGATTTTAACAAAAAACCTCATCATTGAAAAGTTCGTAGAAGGGCTCGGCGAACTTTCGAGCCGGATGACTGAAAAAGTCACGTCGATGGATCTTCATTTCGATGAGGCCCTTAAAAGAAATGGTCCCCGTATTTCAAGAGGCGAACGGTATGAAGGATTGCCATGGCTTGTTCTCGACTATCCCCGGATCTTCGGAAAGGAGGACATATTTGCCATTCGCACCTTTTTCTGGTGGGGCAGGCATTGCAGTGTATCTATCCATTGCCGCGGGATTTTTTTGCAGCATCTTGCAAAAGGAATTCTTGCCAGTGCAGATAAATTCATCGGGGGCAATTATTTTTTGGCAACGACAGGTGACGAATGGGTGCATAATCTCGACGCGATGCCGCATCAGCCAATAAAAATGGTCGGAAAGGAAAACATCGCCCAACGTCTTGTCATGGCTCAGTTCATCCGGTTA
>JBDTEB010000136.1:0-3950 GCA_039922795.1 Chitinophagaceae bacterium | reverse complement strand
ATAATCTGGAGAACGTTGGAATAATCATTGACCGTATTTATATTAAAACTACCAGCCAGCCCGTTTGCCAGATCCTGCAACGGATGGTAAGTAATATTAAATAAGCTGCTTTCGTATTGATGATAATCCACCGGTCTTCGTATAAACCGAAACTTTCCCTGTGGTGTCTCAAAGCTTTGACCAAAAAAAACAGGATCCTTTGATTCCCCAATTGACAATTTGTTCTGGTCGATGATATTTACTTTAAAACTCACGTATTGATTCGTATCCTTCAGAGAAATGATATCGAGCCAAAGGGGCGATTCCAGCGGATGCAACTGGTAAGATTTTACGTTCCCTTCCGATACATAAGTCGTTTGCAGAGCCAGGTTTTTGATTATTCTTTTCGCAATTCCTGAAGATTTCAGGATCTGGATCTCATCATTCAAATTCTGTGATTCATTGGAAAGAAAAAGATCGGTTAGCCTGTCCTGACCTGCTGCTTTTGATTCTTTTTTAAATAATAATTTTGACGAGACCTGGTATATTACCGGCGAGTACCGAAGTTTAAGGTAAGCAAGCGCCAGAAATAATGCAGCCGACAAGATCAGCCAGGGAATGTATTTCAAATGTTTCACCAAAAATTCTCTGGGGCTGAAAGAATTTGGCTTATCCCTTTGAATTTCCTGCGTGTTATCCAACTCTTGATTCATGTGTATTTGCTCTCTTTATCTGAAAACAGTGTAAATAAAAATCAATGTGGAGATTATACTGGTACCAATTGAAATATTCCTGGCTGTCGTCTGATCGCTGTTTGCGGATTTTGCTTTTGTTTGTTCGACCAACACCATATCATTTTGCTGTAAAAAATAATAAGGCGATTTGAAGATCTGGGGGCTTGTAAGATCCAGCCTGGCAGTTTCCCGTCTTCCGTTTGACTCTCTTATTACCAGTACATTCTCTTTTCTGGCATAAACACCCAGGCCACCTGCAAGCCCTATCGCTTCGAAAATGTTCACCCGCTCATTGGGGATGGTATAGATACCTTCCCTGTTCAATTCTCCAATAAGGGTGACCTTATAATTCAAAAACCTGATGTTATAATAGGGATTCGTTAAAACAGCATTTAATTTAGTATCCAGCAAATTTGACAGTTGCAGCTTTGTAAGTCCTTCTACATGAAGCGTCCCTACCCCCTGAAACTGTATATTTCCTCTCTCATCAACAAGATATCCCGTTCCACTTGCTCCTGTATTTGGCACATTATACAAGTCGCTGGCTAACTTGCTGTCGCTAAAAACAATGATACTGATCAGATCCGCCGTTTGAATCACTGGTTCCCTGATCTTGTACTGGCTCACCAATGCAGTATCATACGCACCCTGTACATATTGCATAGGTCTTGTATTAATACAGGAGGATAAGAACAAAATACCTACAATCGTTATACTGCTAATGAACTTCATGGTATACAAATCTCGAAGCAAGAAATTACTAAAACATTAGATAAACAGTTTTCCCAAATCTATATTTCGTAAAAGAAGATGACAAAGCTTCGCCCCCTCAGTCACAGTCGTAATTGATAACTTGCTGATATTAATCGCCTTAGAATAACCCCTTCATAATATAAAAGGTATAGCCGATCGATTGAAAAATTCGCTATACCCTTGATTATCTTTTCTTTGAATAAAATTTATGCTTTTAACCGGAAAAGCATTTTATCTGTTCACTGAACAGAAGTAGATTTATCACAGAATATTGTGGCCAGGCTTCACCTCTCACACGCACCAAAGCACCTTACAAATTTTGTGCGAATATAGGAGAAATAAGAGTCCAGAATTGTATTCAAGCGATATTTCAATCGTTATACCTTGCAAATCAATTGATTATAATTATTTGGCATTCTTATACCTGTCTTGTGTAACCAAGTTAACAACAATGATGTCTTATTACATAAAAACTTTATACCAGTGAAAGTCAGATTCTATGCACTTGATGTTTTCCGTGGTGCGACAGTTGCGCTGATGATCCTGGTTAACAACCCGGGAAGCTGGAACTATATCTATTCCCCTCTTGAACACGCTCCATGGCATGGCTGTACTCCCACCGACCTCGTATTCCCCTTTTTTCTTTTTGCAGTAGGTAACGCCCTCGCTTTCGGCATGCCCGCGCTGAAAAATGGCAAAACAGCCCCGTTCCTAAAAAAGGTAATGGTTAGAAGCATAATTATCTTCCTCATAGGATTGTTGCTAAACTGGGCACCATTTGTTCAATGGGATCGCAACGAGCTCGTTTTTAAATCGCTGGGCAATTTGAGGATCTTTGGTGTATTACAAAGAATCGCACTTGCCTACCTTTTTGCCTCCCTGTTTATTTTTTTCTTAAGCAGTAAAAACCTTATTTTTTTGCTTTTGACCATTCTTGCCGGCTATTGGCTGTTGTCATGGATGCTTGGACAACCCGGATCTCCTTATAGCCTTGAGGGATTCTGGGGAACATCTATTGACAGGGGCCTGCTCGGCAACAATCACATCTATAAAGGCGAGGGAGTTTCTTTCGATCCTGAAGGCCTTGTAAGTACGATGGGATCCATTGCTCAGGTGATCATAGGTTATCTTATCGGTAGTTACGTTATAAGGAAGGGATCTGATTTTGTGCTTGCCACGCACCTGTTTGTTGCAGGCACACTGCTTACATTCCTGGGTTTCTGCTGGGACCTGGTTTACCCAATCAACAAAAAGATCTGGACCAGCTCTTACGTTCTGTACACTTCGGGGCTTGCGATACTAATTTTGGCTTTGCTTATTTATCTGATAGAGATCAGGAAAGACAGGGGACGACTGACCCGGTTTTTCGAAGTTTTCGGAAAGAATCCCCTGTTTATTTTTGTGCTAAGCGGATTTTTACCCAGGCTTCTCGGGCTGATACGCATTCCCGCGGCAGGAGTAGCCACACAAACGCCATTTGCATGGTTTTACCAGCATATTTGCAAACCTGTTTTCTCAAGCCCATTTAATGCGTCATTTTTTTACGCACTCTGCCTCGTTGGATTATACTGGTCGATAGGGTATTTGCTTGACAAGAAAAAGATCTACATCAAAGTTTGACAGTCAAGCCTTGAATCCAAACAAAACATACCATAAATCCCGGTTCAGAAAATTCATGCAAAATCTGTTTCGAAAGCCTGTTACCAGGGCTGCCCTGCGGGTTTCATCATCGCCTAAAAAAAATAAAGTATTCTCCTCCCTTACCGATTTGCTGGCAGCTATAAATAGCCAGGATGAGTCCAAAGGCATCAGCCTGGACGCAGATATCAATTCCTCGAAATTCATTGTTTTTTCTGATCAGCACAAAGGGGCAGGAGATCTTGCCGACGATTTTCACCCGGCAGAAAAAAATTACCAGACTGCCCTCGACTACTATTTTGAAAATGGTTTTAGCCTGATTAACCTGGGTGACTGCGAAGAACTGTGGGAATGTAAACCGCAGGTGGCTGTTGATTACAACAAAAGCTCACTTAAAAAAGAGTCGAAATTTCTCAACGCATCAAGGCATTACCGGGTTTTTGGGAACCATGACCTGGAATGGAAATATGCTATACAACAGAATCTGTATCTCAAACCGATTTTCGGCGATTCGCTCAAAATATACGAAGGCATCCTGCTTCGTTTTCCTTACAACGAGCAGACCTACTCCATCTTCATGACACATGGCCATCAGGGAGATATCAAAAGTGACGGCAACGCGTTTAGCAAATGGGTTGTGGCTGCCATATGGACGCCCATCCAGCGTTACCTGGAAATCAATCTCAATAGCTTATCAGATTCATTCGGACTGGTAGACAGGCATAATATTATCATGTCTGACTGGAGCGGTACTCAAAAAAATATCGTGTTTATTTCCGGTCACACACACAAGCCGGTATTCGCTTCCCTTGACCATATTGACCGGTTGAGAAAGGAACAAATCCG
>JBDTEB010000135.1:0-10117 GCA_039922795.1 Chitinophagaceae bacterium | reverse complement strand
CGATAATTCTTCCAACAAACAACCACCAGATGGTGGGAGCAAAAGCAAGAAAAATATAATCTATCCCAAAACCCAGCAGGGAGAAGAGCAATACAGGCCGGCGACCATAGGCATCGCTTAATCCGCCAAGCACGGGAGCAAAAACAAATTGCATGATCGCATAGGCGAAAGTCAGCCAGCCACCGTATTCGGATGCCAGGCTAAGATCTCCGTGGATCATTTCGGAGATCAATTTTGGAAGAACCGGAATGATGATTCCCAATCCTGTCACATCAATGAGCAGGGTAATAAAGATAAAACCGAGAGCAGCCGGTTTGGATGATGACATAATTGGAAAATATTATTTAACTATATAATTGATCGGGCGTCACCGGTTTGAGTAGTTACCCTGATGAATTTGGTAAGTTCTACCATCGTAAACCTGTGAAAAGTCATAATGAGCAACAGAGTCAAGATTGTTTCGGAAAGACGGAGTGTAATTGATTTCATGTTGAGACAAGTAGCCTGTTCTTTTGAAAATTTGTTTAATGTTCAAATGTTTTTTCTCCTGTAAATGTTTGGTCAAGCTAAACAACTTAGCAATTATACTATAATCTTTAGTAAGTTTAATGCTGAAATTTTTTGCATGTCAGATCGAATCCTTGAAAAGTTAAACATCCTCGCAGATGCGGCAAAATACGATGTTTCCTGTGCATCGAGCGGAAGTACGCGTAAGAATCAGAATAAAGGTCTCGGAGATTCCAAAGGCATGGGTATTTGTCATGCCTACACAGAAGACGGACGTTGCGTTTCTTTATTAAAAATTCTTCTTACGAATCACTGTATTTATGATTGTGCCTATTGTGTCAGTCGTAAAAGCAACGATGTTAAAAGAGCCGCGTTTACCGTGCAGGAGGTTGTGGATCTTACCATAAATTTTTACCGGAGAAATTATATCGAGGGCTTATTTCTGAGCTCCGGCATCTTTTCCAATGCCGATTATACCATGGAGCGTCTTGTGCGGATCGCCAAAAAGCTTCGGACAGAAGAAAATTTTCATGGCTACATCCATCTCAAGGCCATTCCGGGCGCCAGCGATGAATTGCTGAAAGAAGCGGCCACATATGCAGACAGGCTAAGCGTGAACGTGGAAATGCCGACAGAAAAAAGCCTCGCACTGCTCGCCCCTGACAAAAAAAGGGCGGACATGATCAACCCTATGAAATACCTGCAAAAATCGATCGCCGAAAATCGCGCCGATAAGAAGGTGTTTAAGAAAACGCCGCTGTTTGCGCCTGCCGGTCAGAGCACCCAAATGGTCATCGGTGCCACTCCCGAAACTGACCTGGAGATACTTCACCTGGCCAATGCTTTTTATAAAAAGATGGACCTTAAACGCGTTTATTATTCTGGTTATGTTCCCATCAGCAACGACAATCGCCTTCCTGCCATCGGAACGCCTGTCCCAATGATCAGGGAGAATCGTTTATACCAGGCAGACTGGCTGATGCGGTTCTACGGTTTTAATGTCAACGAGATCGTAACTCCGGAGGATCCGCTTCTGGATATGGAAATCGATCCGAAACTTGGCTGGGCGCTGAGAAACATGAATGTGTTTCCGCTGGATATCAATAAGGCCGATAAATTTCTGATCATGCGTATTCCAGGTATCGGTATGCACTCGACTAATAAAATAATAGAGGCGAGAAAATTTAAAAAACTTACCTGGGATCATTTAAAGCAGCTAGGCATGTCCGTTAGCAGGGCAAGATATTTCATAACCTGCGCCAGTCGGGACTTTGAAAGAAAAATCATCAGTCCTTTACAGATCAGGCAGCAGATTATTTCGAAGGCCGTAAGTAAGTATGAAGGCAATTTTACGCCACAGCTCAATCTTTTCTGATCATGACCACAGTCGTGTACGATGGAAGTTTTGAAGGTTTACTGAGTGCTGTATTCGAGATTTATGAACACGGGTTCAAGGATGTGGAACTGGCCGCTGAAGGCAGGTTGCAACATGCGATTTTTGGTGATCAATATAGCGTGACGACGAATGAAGCCAATGCGGCAAGAGTCTGGAAAGGATTCAAGGCAAAGGCCTCCTCGAACGCTGTTACCCAGGTTTATCGCAGCTGGCTTGCCGAGTTGCCGGGCATGGACAATACGATTTATTCCTACATGCGCTATGCATTCGACAGCAAGCTGAATATGGAAAAAGATTTCACCCATCCCGCCGTGCTCAGGATCGCCGATACGGCAAAAAAAGTTCATCGCGAGAAACATCGCATGGAAGCATTTATCAGATTCGAGCTCACCGCAGATCAACTTTATTTTGCAATCATCGAACCCGATTTCAACGTGCTTCCCCTTATCAAACCGCATTTTGAGTCCCGCTATGCTGATCAGCGCTGGATGATCTATGATGCGCGCAGGCGATTCGGACTGTATTATGACCTCCAAAAAGTGGAGACCGTGCAGGTAGCCTTTGATTCGGAAACAAGTACCGGCAGAAATATTGCCGCTGTTTACGACGAAAAAGAAGCACTCTACCAGAAACTCTGGCAGAATTATTTCAGCAGCATCAATATCAAGTCGAGACGCAACATGAAATTGCATATCCAGCATATGCCCCTCCGGTACTGGAAGTATCTCACCGAGAAGAAAGGTTAGTCAATAACTATAAGCTAACAGTGTGGAAAGTGGCATCTCCTCCAGTTTCAACACAATTGCCTATTTTTACTCCCCTAATTTAATATACATCATGGCAAACGAATTATTTGACCTTGGAATGGTAGGTATGGGCGTTATGGGACGCAACCTGTTACTTAACATGGCCGATCACGGATTCAAAGTTTTGGGATATAATAGAAGTGCAGAGAAGATCGCCAACCTTGAAAAAGATGCAACGCCGGGTACAACAGTCAAAGGAACAACCTCCCTTGAAGGATTGATTCAGCAATTAAAGGTTCCGCGCAAGGTTATGCTGCTCGTTCCCGCAGGTGAGGCAGTCGATGAAGTGATCGAGAGCCTGCTTCCATTTCTCGAAAAGAATGATATTATTATAGATGGTGGTAATTCCCATTACACGGATACCCTCCGCAGAAATAATTATCTGAAGGAAAAAGGATTTTATTTTATCGGTGTTGGTGTTTCTGGAGGAGAAGAAGGCGCAAGAACCGGTCCCAGCATTATGCCCGGTGGAGACAAAGAAGCTTATGGATTTGTGGCCCCGATTCTTGAAGCCGTTGCGGCAAAAGTAAATGGACAAGCCTGCGTTGCCTACCTTGGTAATCATGCTGCCGGCCATTATGTAAAAATGGTTCACAATGGTATCGAATACGCTATCATGCAACTGATTAGCGAGGTGTACGACCTGCTTCACCACGGACTGGGCCTTGACAATGATGAACTTGCTGAACTCTTCAACAAATGGGACAAGGGAGATCTGAACTCTTATCTGATAGAGATTACTGCCGACATATTTCAATATCAGGATGACCGGACGGATGCAAGGCTGCTGGACATGATCCTCGACAAGGCTGGTGCAAAAGGAACGGGTAAATGGACGTCTCAGGATGCACTGGATTTACCGGTTCCGATCCCAACGATTGACATGGCTGTTACGATGAGAAATATTTCCTCGTTTAAGGATGACCGTGTGGCTGCTGCGAAATTATACAACACCGGCAAGAAGAAACTGGATGTTAATAAAGAAGAATTTATTGGCAAGATCCATGACTCGCTTTATCTCTCTATCCTTATTTCGTATGTTCAGGGACTCGCCATGCTGCAGAAAGCTTCAAAGGCACTCAACATGGAAATTCCCATGTCGGATGTGGTAAAAGTCTGGCGCGGCGGATGTATCATCCGTTCATCAATGCTCGATATTTTTGCCAGGGCTTTTGATAACAACAAGGCTATTTCAAACCTGCTCCTTGATACTGAAATAGCAGACATTTTCAAATCCAAAGAAGGCGCGCTCCGCGATCTTATCAGTAAAGCCGTCGAACAGAAAATTCCCATAGGTGCACTGATGAGCTGTATCAGCTACTATGATGCCTATCTTACCGCAGAACTTCCTACTAATCTCATACAAGCTCAGCGCGATTATTTTGGCGCTCACACCTATCAGAGAAATGATGAAGTAAACGGGCCTTTTTATCATACAGAATGGATGAAAGTGAAACTGTAGTTTCTTTCCAGGAAATTATTCTATAACGTCTTCCCATAAACGAACCTGAACAGAAAATGCAAACTCATAAAAAGCCGCCTGCCTCACTTATATTTATTTTTGGAGGAAGCGGGGATCTGAATCACCGCAAACTTTCACCTGCGCTGTACAATCTTTTTATAGACGAATGGATGCCGGAAAAATTCGCCATCGTTGGAATAGGAAGAACGAAATACACAAACGAAGATTACAATAAATTTCTGCTCGAGGGAATCAAGGAATTTTCCCGCAGAAAAAGCGCTGATAACGGCTCCTGGGATAATTTTTCGAAACATATGTCCTATCTGCCGATGGATGCGGAGGACGAATCTGCCTATCAGCAGATTGCTGACATAGTAAAAAAGAAAGAAGCAGAATTCGGGGAACATCCTAATGTTATCTTTTACCTGGCGGTGGCGCCGCAACTCGTTCCGGACATCGCGAAAAAATTGGGTCCCCTGAATATTTGCGCAGACACCAAATGTACGCGCATCGTTATAGAGAAACCTTTTGGTCACGATCTCCAGAGTGCTAAAGAATTGAACGCGTTGCTTGCCTCCATGTTCGATGAAACGCAGATCTACCGGATCGATCATTACCTGGGCAAAGAAACCGTTCAGAATATACTGGCACTTCGTTTTGCCAATGCGTTGTTTGAACCGATCTGGAATCGAAATTATATTGATCATGTGCAGATCACCGCTGCCGAGACTGTGGGCGTCGAAGCCCGGGGAGGATATTACGAAAAGTCTGGTTCACTGAGAGATATGGTGCAGAACCACATGTTGCAACTGATGTGTATGGTGGGTATGGAAGCTCCTGTTTCTTTCGATGCCAATGAGATCAGGAATAAAAAGGTTGATGTGCTAAATGCCATCCGGGTTTATGACAAACAGGATGTTCATAAATATGCAGTGCGGGGCCAATATTCTGCCGGATGGGTTAAAGGGGAAGAAGTAAAAAGCTACCGCCATGAAAAAAATGTTGATCCGGATTCTCCCATCGACACGTTCAGCGCGGTAAAATTCTATATCGACAACTGGCGCTGGCAAGATGTGCCATTTTACGTGCGCACCGGCAAAATGCTACACCAAAAAACAACCATCATCACAATACAATTCAGACCGGCTCCGCAATTTGCGTTTCCTCCGGAAGCTTCTGAAACCTGGCGTAATAATCGACTTACGATAAGCATTCAACCGGAAATGGAAATAAGACTGCGTTTTCAGGCCAAGAAACCTGGACAGTCGATGACACTCAATCCTGTGGATATGATCTTCAGTTACAAAGATGCTTACGAAGGTCACGAACCGGAAGCGTATGAGAATTTGCTGCTTGACGTGATGTCGGGTAATCCAACATTATTTATGCGTTCAGACCAGGTGGAAGCGGCCTGGAAGATCATTATGCCTATACTCGATGCCTGGCAGGCTCGTCCCCCAGTAGATTTTCCAAATTATGCCCCCGATAGCTGGGGCCCTGAAGACGCCGAAGCGCTGATCGCAAAAGACGGTCACAGCTGGGTAACTTTGCCATTGCCTCACAAAGACGACGAAAAATAAACTGCTTCAATATGCAGCTTCATATCTCAAATGATGCCGATGAACTGGCCGGCAATGTTGCCGATTGGATCATTGAACTGATCGCTAAAACGCTGGAGACCAATGACAGGTTTACCATCGCACTCTCTGGTGGAAGTACTCCCAAGAAGTTGCATCTTCTGCTCGCATCACCCGGCTACCGGGAGAATGTACAGTGGGAAAAGCTTCATTTTTTCTGGGGAGATGAAAGAGCAGTTCCATTTAGTGACGATCGCAACAATGCGAAAATGGCTTTCGAGACCCTGCTCGACAAAGTTCCAGTAAACAGGGATAATATCTATATTATGCGCACGGATATTCCGCCGGAGGAATCAGCGGCGGAATATAATCGGTTGCTGCACGAATATTTTGATGGTCATCCATTTTCTTTTGACCTGGTATTGTTGGGTATGGGAGATGATGGACACACCCTTTCCCTGTTTCCCGGCACCGGGATCGTGCATGAAACATCTGTCATGGCAAAGGCATTTTACCTCGACGCTCAACAGATGTTTAGAATTTCCCTGACAGCACCTATCGTTAATGAATCAACACATATCGCTTTCCTGGTCGCTGGTACAAGTAAAGCGCATGCATTAAAAGAAGTTTTAAAAGGAGAATTTAATCCTGATAAATACCCATCCCAGATGATAAGGCCGGTGAATGGTGAATTACACTGGTTTCTCGACAAAGCCGCCGCTGCAGATATCATTTAGGCATTCACGGAATCATATACGATCACCTTCCTCCAAAGCGGGCTGCATTTTTCTACAAATTCAAGATGCACGGGGTCTACCTGGTAGCTCTCCTCGTCTTCCTTGCTGGAAAAAAGCAACAGCCACGATAGCCCATAAGAAACATCTATGACCTCCCGGCCGGTGGTTGCAGGTTTACCAATGTGGAAATCTTTGATGCTTTTAACTGCAGACAAGGTAACGAGCCCCTGATGTAATCTTTCCAGATCTTCCTGGCTGTCGGGATTTTTCAACCAAAAATAGACGTGGTGAACGAAAACGCCGGATAAGTTCATGTGTAGTAGTTTGTTTCTGGAAAGATATTATTGTTTATTTATTGCTGCCAGCCAATTGACAATGCCCGCATAAATTTTTGTAGCCACCGCTTTGTGAAATGCGGGACTAAGAATCTTTTTCTCATCTTCCAGGTTGCTTAGAAAGGCAACCTCTACAAGACAATTTGGATAATCGGTGGGACCGCTGAGGGCAAAGTTAAAGTTTCCGACATTTCCATATTCTTTCAGTTTGAGCGTAAGCATCTGGTTAAGGATGCTGACCGTCAGTGGTCGAAACCCGATATAACGATAATAGGTACTCGTGCCCTTTATAGAATCAACAGAAGATGAGTTCAAATGCAGGCTGATCAGGATATCGGGCCTCCATTCTTTCAGTGCCGTAATGCGTTCAGGCATAGAAAGGGTAGTGTCTTTGGTCCTCGTCATATAAATATTCTTAACCCCCGATTTTACGAGCAGTGCCTGGAGTTCTTTGGCCATCTTCAGCGTGTAATCTTTTTCCATAATCTTGGAAGTGATACCGGCCGCACCACCATTTTCACCGCCATGACCCGCATCGATAGCGATCCTGAGTTTTTTAATATTGAGTACAGGTGGCTGACGTTTAACGCGAATGACTAGACGCCGGGAAAGGCTGTCGTAACGAATAGAATGTCCCCAATGCTGTGCGTGTTTGAGTTCAATGATCGCTCTAAGTACGTCGTCCTCTGTCTGTTCATAATACACGTTTTTTATTTCCTTTACCGTTTGCAGCTGTGTGATCCAGTTGGTATTGCTGGTGGCCCCAAAAATATCCACGACTATCCGTGATGGAGAAAGTTGCTGAATGCTGCGATAAGGCAGTCGTTCGTCAAGGCTGATGTTGACATAATCCGAAAGCGAGTCGCCGGCTACCTTCCAGCTGCCGCTGAGGTAATACGGCTTTATTTTTTTAAACGGAAGCTGTCGCACGCTTTCCTTGGCGATATACGCCGAATGTTGTTTAGAGAGCTGAACCTTATAATCGGTAAGTGAGGAATCGACAATTTTCAAAACGATACCCGAATCGAGATAGGTCATTTTAGCGCCACCAAGCCGGTCATCACCGAGGCCATATTCCAGGAATGGATATTTACCAATGGTCTCGACAAGCAAAAATTTTGGAATGGAGTCTTGTGCGTTAAGCTGGAAGCAAAAGCACAAACCAATGACGACCAGCAAATTTTTCATCGGCTGAAGGTAAAAAAAATCCCGGCGCGCAGGCCGGGAATCGATGGTAATCGATAGGGATTATTATTTTATTAATTTTTTTAAAAAATATCCTGGCAGTGCAAATTCGCGCTATACTAAGGATACTTTCCCTCCAAAATCGCCTTATCTGCAATTCTTCTTCTTGTTTCTTTCGCATTAAAGGGTTCCACTTTTGTAAATCTTTTCAGACCCAGCAACATCATTCTCCATTCATCACCGTCGGAAAATGAATTGACGGCATCTTTTCCGAATTTGTTTATCTGGTCGGCTGCATCATAAATATAGGTACGAACAATATCGAGTTCGTAAGCACAGGCCGTTTCACCCCGCTGATCAACCAGTTTTATCGCTCTTAACAAGGCGCTCTCGGCATTAAAGGTTGCTATCGCCATGTCTGCGATATTCATCAATATCTCCTGCTCTTTTTCAATTTTCATCATTAACTTCTGTACTGCGGCTCCCGCAACCATCAGAATTGCCTTCTTAAAGTTCAGGATGGCCTTCTTTTCTTTTACAAAAGGCGTCTCATCCTCCGAATTAAAATCAGGTATACTCATCAGTTCTTTTGAGACAGACATCGCAGCGTTCATCAGGTCCAGTCTTCCTTTCAAAGCCCGCTTCAGCACCATATCAACGGTAAGCAGGCGGTTAATCTCGTTTGTACCTTCGTAGATCCGGTTTATTCTTGAATCACGATAGGCTTTCGCTATCAAATATTCTTCACTGAAGCCGTTTCCTCCATGAATCTGTACACCTTCATCAACCACATAATCCAGTACTTCACTGCCAAATACTTTGAGCATCGCACATTCGATCGCATATTCTTCTGCAGCACCCAGCAAAGCTTCTGCAAAAGGCTTGCCTTCCGCCACCAGTGCAGATTCTTTTTTATCTATCCAGTCGGCAACACGGTAAAGTGCAGATTCGCAAACCCACATTTTAATTCCGATCTCTGCCAACTTGTGTTTTATTGCACCAAAGGTAGCGATAGGCGTTTTGAATTGTTCGCGCTGCATGGCATATTGAATGGTAATATCTGCAGCTTTTCTTGAAGCTCCCAAAGCTGCGGCGCATAATTTCAGTCTCCCGATGTTCAGTATGTTGAAAGCGATGATATGGCCCTTGCCTATTTCACCGAGCACATTTTCGACTGGCACCTTGCAATCCTGGAAGTACAGCTGCACGGTGGATGAGCCCTTGATCCCCATTTTATGTTCCTCGGGACCCTGGCTGAAACCTTCAAAACCGCGTTCAACGATGAAGCCGGTAAACTTGTCGCCATCTATTTTGGCAAAGACGGTGTACACGTCTGCAAACCCACCGTTGGTGATCCAGCATTTCTGTCCGTTCAGCAGGTAATATTTTCCATCCTCAGAAAGTTTTGCGCTGGTCTTTGCGCCAAGGGCGTCGCTGCCACTGTTGGGCTCGGTAAGACCATAAGCGCCTTTCCATTCACCGGTGGCCAGCTTTGGAATATATTTTTCTTTCTGTGCATCTGTTCCGAAATAAAGTATAGGAAGTGTTCCGATACCGGTGTGAGCGGCAATGGCCACAGAAAAGGAAAAACCTCCACCCAAACCTTCGTTGACGAGCGTAGAGGTTATAAAATCCTTACCGAGTCCGCCATATTGTTCGGGAAGAGAAACGGACAGAAGTCCCTGTTCGCCTGCCTTTTCCATGAGTGAAGGCATGAGGCCGGGCTCGAGTTTGTCTATGCGGTCGATGACTGGCAGCACTTCCGTATCCAGGAAGCTCAGGCACATGTCCTTGACCATTTGTTGTTCTTCGTTGTACTCCTCCGGGATAAATGTATCAAACGGAGAACTTTCTTTGATCAGCCATTCGCCCCCTTTGAGGGCAAGGATGTTTTCTGCGGCGGTGCTCATGAGTAAAAAGTTTTAGTAATGAAAAGTCAATCGTTATTGTCAGGTCAGGTTATCATAGACAACCTTGAGTACTTCTTTACAAATTTCAATCTGGTCTTCCGGAACCCCTTCCAGGGCCTCATTCAGCGTTTGGTTGGCCATTTCCATCGTTTGCTCCTGTAACGATTTTGCATCCGGTGTGAGCAGGATCATATTCTTTCTC
>JBDTEB010000134.1:0-5367 GCA_039922795.1 Chitinophagaceae bacterium | reverse complement strand
CGACCTGGTTTGCACTTGACAGCATTGCTGGGTTTGATATTATCGAAAAGGGCAAGATAGATTCGAGCATCAATATCGGGAATAATCTTTACAGGCAAACGATCACTATTACCTGTTTTGATTCTGGCGCATGGGTGGTTCCCGCACTTGCTCTCGATCACAATGGCCGCAGTTATCTTACGGATTCACTGCCTGTTTCCGTGGCTTTCATCAATTTCGACTCAAAAGCGCCTTATCACGATATCAAGGATATACTGCCGGTTGCAATCGCTGATCAGACCTATATTTTTTGGGCAATAATTATCGTTACTGTTTTATCTCTGCTGATATTGATTTACCTGCTCCGGAAACCGATTGCCAGAATTTCTGCACCAGAGATAAAGTTTAAAGGTTCAGCAACTGCTTATGAAACGGCGCTTAAAGCACTTGAGGAGCTGCGCGCGAAAAAACTGCCCGAAACAGGTCAGGTAAAGGAATATTATACGGGTTTGAATTTTATTCTAAAAGAATTTCTCACTCGTAAGAATGGATTTTCCCTTATGGAGAAAACCAATGATGAGCTTTCCCTGATATTGAAAGAAGGAGGAATGAGCAATGATGCTTTCATCTCGCTGGCGCAGACGTTGCGGATGAGTGATGCCGTGAAATTTGCCAAATTTATTCCCGGCGAAGTGGATAATGATCAGAGTTTTACCATATTCAAAAAATCGATTGAAACATTAAATAATTAGCGTGCTTTATTCCTGGTTTCAAAATATAGACCTGGCTTATCCAAAGTTTCTTTGGCTGCTGCTGATGATCCCCGGGCTGATCTGGTGGTACAGGTCGGGCTTTAATAAACGCCAGGCTTCTTTTACGATCTCGTCGATGAAGCAGATTCCTTCAAGAAAAACCTGGAAGAATATATTCATTCATTTCCCTTTTGTTTTGCGGTTGCTGGCGATTGCCTGTATCATCATTTCTCTTGCTCGTCCCCAGACGCGTAATGATGAAGAGATGGTGAGCGGGGAGGGGGTCGATATCATACTTTGTATAGATGTGAGCGGATCGATGCTTGCACAGGATCTTTTGCCCAACAGGATGGAGGCTGCCAAAGATGTGGCAGCGGGGTTCGTGGAAAACCGTCCTACGGATCGGGTAGGACTGGTCATTTTTTCGGGAGAGAGTTTCACCTTAAGTCCGCTTACAACGGACCAGGCAGTACTGAAATCCCAGATCTATAATATCAAAAGCGGGCAGCTTGAAGACGGTACTGCGATAGGGATGGGACTCGCAACCAGTGTTGAACGGCTGCGTGCATCAAAGTCAAAGAGCAAAGTGGTGATTCTTTTGACTGATGGGGAAAACAATGGTGGTTTCATCGATCCCAATACCGCCAAGGAGATGGCTAAGTCGCTGGGCGTAAAAGTTTACACCATAGGCGTCGGAACAGATGGTAGTGCGCCCGTGCCAGTACAGACTCCGGCTGGTATCGTGATGCAGAAAGAGCAGGTGAACATCGACGAGAAACTGATGACCCAGATTGCCACTGAAACCGGTGGAAAATATTTCAGGGCCAAGGATAACGAAACGCTGAAAGCGATCTATTCCGAGATTGACAAACTTGAAAAATCGAAGATAGAGGTGACGGCGTTAAGAAGGTTTACCGAGCAATTCTATCCTTTTACGATTGCCGCGATATTGCTTCTGGCATTGGAGCTGTTACTAAGATACACGGTGCTTAAGCGGTTTCCGTAAATGGCTCCCACTGAAAAATTCACCCTTCACATTTTTTGAACCTCCACTTGCCACTCGGGGAACGGGATTGGCACAAACTGCTATTTGCCGTAATTTACATCCCAATGAAAGCCCTTGTCTATAAATCTACCGGTAGCTGGTACATGGTAAAAAATCCCGAAGGCGAAGTTTTCCAGGCAAGGATCAAGGGGATTTTCAAGATCAATGGAATCACATCTACCAACCCGATCGCGGTAGGCGACGAGGTAAACGTTGAAACAGAAAACGAACTCGAAAGCTCGGTAACCATAACGGGTATCGATGATCGAAAAAACTATATCGCCAGGGTTTCACCCCATAATAAGAACCAGCATCATATTGTCGCTTCCAATCTTGACCAGTGTATGCTTTTTGCCACCCTGAGAGATCCGAAGACCTCGCTGGGCTTTATCGACCGTTTTCTGGTTACGAGCGAAGCATATCACATCCCCGCTATTATCGTCATCAATAAAGCTGACCTGTTCAGGAAAAAAGAGCAGGAGCAATTCGACATGATGGAGAAAATGTACGGACAGGCAGGCTACCGGATTATAGCCATCAGCGTGAAAGACCTCGCAGGTATGGACGACGTAGCGGAAATCTTAAAAGACAAGATCACCTTGCTAAGCGGTCACTCCGGGGTTGGTAAATCATCATTTATAAACGTGCTGTTCCCAAACCTGAAATTAAAAACAAAAGATGTAAGCGACTGGAGCGGTAAAGGAATGCACACCACCACTTTCGCTGAAATGTTCGACCTGCCTGAAGGGGGTAAAATTATTGATACGCCCGGCATCAGGGAACTTGGCCTGGTAGATATCAGCAGGCAGGAGCTAAGTCATTATTACCCTGAAATGCGCGCTCTGATAAACGACTGCCAGTTTAATAATTGCCTGCACATAAACGAGCCGGGATGTGCAGTTACCGACGCAGTTGCCAAAGGAAAGATCAGCGAAGAAAGATATATCACCTACCGCAATATGCTGGAGACCATCGAAGAACGTTCTTACTGAAGAAAACGGTTCGCCTGGTTAACCATCAGTTTCGATTCGAGGTATTTAGCTACGGAGATCACCGCATTATTTTCCTTTTTCATCGCCTCGCTGCAGTTGCTTGGATAGATGGAAATTCCCGTATAGATATTGTAATGCAGAGTAAGGTCAATCTCCCGGTATTTAAATTCCCAGATCACCGAATCAAAATCATCCAACTTTTTGGTGAAATCAGTATGAAGATCTTTGTCCAGGATTTCTGCGACTTCGTAAAATCTTTTCAGTCCGCAATCTTCGTCGATAACGGCTTCGGTGCAGCCGAAATCGGAACGTAACATGAGGCTCATCAGGGTATTTTTTACAGGGTAAGAATTGATCCGGGATAGATTCCGGTATTGGGAATAAACGGTGGAAGGGGGCGAATAGTATGTGGGCACAAGGATTTAATGGGCCGATATCTGTATCTGTCGTCCCTACACAAATGCAAAAACAGAGGTCGAGTGTCGAGAGGGGGTATTATTCCGGACCTGTTTCAGACGTCTGATCGGAAGCAAACCAGCTGGAATACATCAGGTAATTATTGGCGATTCGGTCAATTTCTCCGGAGATCTTTTCCGCCGGGATCTCTTTTACTTTTTTTGCCGGTACGCCGGCATAAATGGTTCCAGACTCTACCCGGGTATTTTCCAATACAACCGCACCGGCTGCAATGATTGAATTTGAACCGATCTCGGCATGATCCATTACGATAGCTCCCATGCCGATCAACACGTTATCATGAATTGTGCAACCATGTACGATGGCATTATGCCCGATGGATACTGAGTTTCCGATGATCGCATGGCTACGCAGATAGGTGCAATGGATCACTGCTCCGTCCTGCACATTTACTTTGTTCCCCATCCTGATGCTGTTCACATCGCCCCTTAGCACTGCGTTGAACCAGATGCTGCAGTCATCGCCCATTTGCACATCACCCACAATCGTAGCGTTGGGCGCGATAAAAACGTTTTTTCCAAATACGGGCTTGATACCCTTTACAGGAAGAATTACAGGCATAGAAAATGGTTTGTGTAAGTCTATCTTTCAAAAATACATCCTGTCAAACTCAGATTATTACTTTCTTTGTTTATATCTATGAACCAAAGGGAACTATTTTTAAAACATGTCGCCCAAACTTCTCCCGAGCCACTGGCACTCGAAATTGTTAAGGCCGAAGGCATGCATCTTTATGACGCATCAGGAAAAGTGTTTCTCGACCTGATCGGTGGAATCAGCGTTTGTAACACCGGTCATCGTCACCCGAAGATTGTAGAAGCGATAAAATTACAGGCGGATAAATACCTCCATTTGCTGGTATATGGTGAATTTGTACAATCGCCCCAGGTTGACTATGCAACGACGATCGCTGCCAGTTTGCCCGCTTCGTTAAACGCCGTTTATTTTACCAATTCTGGTGCAGAGGCAACGGAAGGAGCCATGAAGCTGGCTAAGCGGGTTACCAACAGAACCCAGATCGTTGCTTTTAAAAACTCTTATCACGGATCTACACAAGGTGCCCTAAGCATTATCGGTGATGAATACTGGCGAAACGCCTACCGGCCGTTGCTGCCGGATATACTTCACCTGGACTACAATGCAGATGAGGTTCCCGACCAGATCTCGACCCGCACGGCTTGCGTAATCATGGAAACTGTTCAGGCAGAAAGTGGCATACTCAAACCTCGTCCGGAATGGATAAAGGCAGTCGCCGCCAAATGTAAATCAACGGGCGCCCTGCTTGTTCTTGACGAGATCCAGGCAGGCTTTGGAAGAACCGGATCACTCTGGGCTTTTGAATCTTTTGGCATTGTTCCCGATATCCTTCTATCCGGAAAAGCGCTGGGTGGAGGCATGCCCTTGGGTGCCTTTATTGCTGACAAAACACTGATGCAAACACTCTCCGGTGATCCGGTGCTGGGGCATATTACGACTTTCGGAGGGCACCCCGTTTCCTGCGCCGCAGGCCTTGCCTCGATCAAACTTTTACAAACGGAACCTTGGATCAATGAGGTTGCTGAAAAGGAAAAATTGTTTCACGAACTTCTCGACCATCCTGCTATCCTGGCTAAACGATCCGCGGGATTATGGATGGCCATTGAGTTCGAAAGCTTCGATTTCAATAAGAAAGTAATCGATCGATGCCTGCATCACGGCCTGCTCACGGACTGGTTTTTGTTTAATTCCCGAAGCATGCGAATAGCCCCGCCTTTAATTATTTCCAGGGATGACATCAAAGAAGCCTGCGCAATACTTCTTCGATCAATCGAAGAAGTAATTCGTCATTAGAATACCAGGCGGAAGCTTCCGAAGATGCCGAACCTTTTTATTGATTCTTTGGGAAGTGGCGTTGGTGAAAGTCTCCAGATAAAGTCCAGCCTGAATAATTTGAAAATATTGTCAACGCCGGTGCCGACCTCCATATAGGTTTTGCCATTCAGTGATTCAAAAGTGTAACTCGAATTCGATGGCATATTGTAATTACTGTTCTGTGTGCTGAGAGAACCCCAGAGCATTTTGGCACTGTAGAATTGTCTGAGTTTTAATTTTCTTACAAGGGGAATTAACCTGAAGATGCCGT
>JBDTEB010000133.1:0-7814 GCA_039922795.1 Chitinophagaceae bacterium | reverse complement strand
AACCGATGCAGGCTGATCGGTGACAATGGTGGCATCTGTTGCGGTTAGATCGCCATTGTAGTGCACGTGTGCCCAGGCCCAAACCTGGTCAATTGGCGGAAAAAAGGCATGAGCAATCGCGGCAGTTTTTACTGTAAAAAAATCCAGTGGCTGGTCAACAACAGCATGGCCTTCCTCGAATTCCCCATCAGCGAGTACGATCAGGCTTATCCAAGGGATGAGTCTTTGTACTTTTGGTGTGGCTGGTGTATATCGCCACGGGAAATCCTCATCATAGAAATCTACATACGGAAGATAATTGGGCTCAAAATTCGTTATCCAGTTGAGCGGATCAGTCTTTACGATCATTCTCCGGTCGATCCCGACGATATCGCCAGGTCCGTAAATTTGTATATGCTTGTCGGGGACAGGTGTAATAATACCATTGCCGTCTCCGTGTACGTCCAATTTCACATCAAACGTAGCACGGGCCTCGGGTGTATCTTCCAGTTTGTTCGCAATACCCTGGCGCAGAAATGGCAAAAATGAATAGGTTGCTATGCTCATATGATGGCTTCAAATGATGGAATAATATGTATTTCTTCTGCTTTTGAAGGGTTTGCATTTACAGTACTGCGCAAGTAATCCATGGCGTGGGCCTCTGAGGAAAATACAGGGGTTGCGGCCAACACCCGGTTGTTACTGGTACCGGCAATCACATATTCAGGCTGTCTTAATTTTATCCGATCCGCAACGGCTGTTGGAACCATTGATTTTTTCTGCGCATAAGACAGAGAAGATTTTGCTATGGCAGCACCGCCAAGCCAATGGAAAAAGAGGGTCCCGATATTTTTGAACCAACGGAATTTATCATATTTGTCATCCCCATCGATCAGCTTTACCTCATACCGTACGATGCGTTTTACTACTTTACCCGATCCGATTTGCTTACCGGCAAAGACCAGCTCCACGCCGCCTTCAATATCCTGGAATGATGGCCTCGATAATTTTTCCGCATCACTCATATCCTGGAACTGGGCAATGGCAAATTTTTCTTTCGGTGCTCCCGGAGCTACTGCCAGCGTGGCAATATTCGGGACAAGCGTAAAAAGATGGGCGTCAGAAACCGGGTTGTTGCCAACTTTATCTACATGAATCCCTAATGGAATCATGCGCTGGCTTACCCGGATAGTACCAAGTGGGTGCAATACCAGTTCCTCTACAGTGGCATCTAGTTTACGCAAGGTGACCAGCAGATTACTGCCCGCCGGCAGGGCAGCACGCCAGTTATTTGCCTTATTGAATTCCGTGATAAGAACAGGAATGGCCTGTATGGAAGGCAGTTTCGGATTATCGGCTTCACCCCATGAGATATCGAAATCGACATCAATGTCGATTGAGAACAACCACAGATCGATGGAAAGCGTGGCTGTTCCTTTTGCGCGCCACGGGGCCGGGCCGGATAATTGTAATTTGAGTGTCACACTGAAGACGCCCGCGCCAAATACATCCATCCCGATAGAAAAGGAAATATCGATAATAAAATGAAAAGGCGAAAACTGAAAGAGGGCATCGAAACTGAAATTGCCGTGCAGGTTGAACGCATCTATTCCATAGAATAATTCCGCTCTTGCGCCAAACTGAACCGTATTGGTGGTTACTGCAAAATAGTTCTCAACTGTGATCCTTTCTACCGGTACGCGCAGCACGTCTATATGAATGCGTTTTGGGCTAGGAAAAGGAAGTGGCGGCGGATTGAATTGCGGATGAAATCCCCCTACACTGAGCACGAAATTGGGATTGTCGCTAAAATCCATTAGCAGTCCCATTTCACCCTCCATCGTCATAAATAAAATACGCGAATCAAACATCGCTGCAAAAAACCAAACCCTGCTTTTGTCAAATTCCAATGCGCCGATAAATGCAACATTGATGATCAGCAATGGTAGGTCTGCCGTAGGCAAGGCAATTTTCATTACACCCACGATCGCGACATTACCTGGAATTTCTATGATGATACCAAAAGACAGACTGATTAATGTTGGTGTACCCCAGCCCAGCTTTACCATTGGTCCGATCAGAAACTTACCTTCCTGCGCTGGGAAATAAGTACGCAGATCACTGATGATTCGCGGTGCGTTCGCAACGGGATTTGGGGGGAACATGATATTGTTGATGGCTCCGGTTCGAACACCGGCGGCAATCGGCTCGAGCATCATGGTACGGTTAAGACCAAGCAGGCCACCGACACCCAATAAAGTAAATCCAAATCCCAGCTGGATACCTGTAGCAAATTCTGCCGTAATGATGATAAGCAATGAAAACCCTTTTTTACCGTCCGGCATTCGGGTAGTGATCAGTCCGATGGCTTTAACGGTGACAATTGCCGCGATACTGAGTTCAAATACACCGGCGTATTCCTCCTTATCGAAATCAAACTTCAAATAACCACCCCCTTTTACCACTGCCGCATCGATAGAAAGTCCAAATCCATCCGGCGGTTTGAACCCAATACTTAGATCAGCCGGGCCAAGATTACCCTGCTTGAAAGCGAGTTTCGTACTCAGTCCGATATTTTCAACAACTCCCTTGAGTGGTCCCAGCGAAAGACCAAGGGTAGTGCCTGCCTGCAGGTTAAAATGATCACCGGCTGGTTCCACCATGAAGCGCATTGCGGTAATGCTTAACGGCCCAAGGTCTATATGCAGCGGAAAATCAAGCGCCAGTTTTGCACCGCCGCGAAAATAGAATCCACCGAGCAATGAAAATCCAAACGCAAGCCCCGCTTCTGCCTGGAGATTAATGCCAGACAATATTTTTTCAATAAAGCCATCCCCATCACCGCCTTTAATTACCATACGGATGGCTTGTAATTCGCCTTCAAAACCCAAATCCAGCTTGCCTGCCGTATTCTGAATAAATGTTGTTATCCCCAACCCTTGCACTGCAAGCCGGGTTCCGCCTGCAGTTCCCAGCAATACGATTTCTTTGGACTTGTCGGGCTTCTCGTGAACCTGCAGGCTTGCCTTGAATGCGGCAGACATAGCCAGCAACCCTGTTGCATTAAATGGCGGCCGCACTACTACGCCTATGCCTTTTATATCAGCTGTAGAATTAAATATCAATTCACCACGATCACATACATCAAAATTGAACGTAGCCGTCCCCATTAGATAGGGCAGCAATGCAATGCCTTTTTTATTTGCACCGTTTGCTTCAGCCGGAGAAAAAGTAATTCCAAACTGGGTATAGGTGGCCGGTGTCAGCCCTTTTTGAAAAATGGGAAACCTTATCTCTTTAAGGCCGACGGTATTATTTCCTAATAATAAACGGGTGGTTTCCGGCTGCGGATAGATACCACCTGGAAGCATGAGCGAGCGCATCAGGCCGTCCAGGCGAGTGACGAAAGCATCCGTATCAAAAGCAGTATTCCAATTGTAGACTTCATTAAATATCTGGCCTGGTTTGGAGAACATCAGACCTATCCTGCTCCAGTTGATCACACGAACGGGTTGGTTCGGCACCGGAACTTCTGCATGTTCAATCAATCCAAGCAAGTGAAACGTTTCATGCACATCGGGTTTTAACCGATCGAGATAATCGAGTATTAAAAAATCGGTGAGACGTTTTGGAAATTCGGCTATGCCGGGGACAGCACCACCTACCCCCGATTGTATCTGCGTATGCAGTTGTTTGATTCCATTAATTGCGGCAGTAAGCCGGGCAAGTGTATTGGTAATGTTAAAGGCTACCGACGCATCTCCTGTTGCAACGGCAAGTTGCTGCACGGCAACAAACAATTCACCGGCCTGAGAAGATAAGCCCGTTAAGGCGCTGCCAAAAGCACCTACTGGAATGGTATAACCCAGCTTCTCGAAAAACGTTACTGCCTGTGCAGGCGTACTAACCGATTTAAGCGGCGCGATGGAAAGTCCGGCCTGCGTTAATATGGATTGTAACATGTCTGGCATTCGATCAGTGCTTTATATTTATTATAAGTTGGTTATCATGCCGCCTGTTTATGCTGTTCTTTTGATAGGTCCTTTCTGGTACTGTCCAAGTATCCATTGTGCCCGCACTCCGGACATCCCTGTAAGCATATCGTCGAAAGGTGTGGTATTAAAATATTTTGATCTGAGTAGTTCAAGAATGCGTCCGCAGAAGGTGATACTACTTTTGGGAAACCTTACGATATTATACATATCGATCTTTTTATTTTCATCAAGCGCACCTACCTGCCGCTGTAATTCTTCCATCTTAACCAGCCGCTGATTATTATCCTCGGGCAACAACACCCATTCCAGCAAACCGGGTAAGGCCATCGCCAGCAATACTGGCCTGATGCCAGCAACCCCCGCGGCTGTGGTTGAAAGCGTTTCAAATTCAGCTGTGCCATTGTTAAGGGAAGATGCCAGCTGGCTGAGGTGTGACTGCCTGTCTGCGGGTTTCCTTTGCGAGGCGGCATCAAACACAATATTGAACACAAATTTTTTGAATCCTTCACTAGACTCCGGGGTCTGCAGGGTTACATTCTGGTAGTAGATATTGTACTCATTGATCAGTTCGCGTAACACTTCAGGGTTTGGCAGGGAAGGTCCAGGTGTATCGACTGCGGTCCTGATAAGTGCTTCCAGGTCGGTACTGGGTTGTACCACCTGCTGCGCCATAGCAAGATTAGCCAACTCCGCTGCTACGTTGTTTAATATTCGCACCACAATTGAAAAAGGTCCCACCCTGAGCGGTGTGTAGGCAATTTCCCCAAAGGTTGTCGTTAACACTTGAGAGGCAGTACCCCCCTCTGTAATAGTCCATTCATAGGATGTTGCGGCAGCAGCAAGACTTACATCAAGTGTAAATAAAACCCATACATTTTGTCTGTTAATAACCAGTGGGTTTTCAATAAATGAGACAAGCACGCAACTGTTGTCACTCGTTTGAACTGCATTGCCGAGGTCAGCAGCCAGTAAGCCCTGTGGAATCCTTGTTTCTGTTTTACGTGCTGCCATTATGAAGCTTTTTTTGACAATGCATGTCTTTCAAAAATTAATCTTGTTTTATCGTATGCATTTATTCGAACCTGGTTAATATGATGAATAAAATGCCTGAAGATTCGGGGGTCAATACTATTGAGCACTGCGCCTGCAAGAATGAGCATCGTGCCGGAAAACGCCGCCCATTTAAGTTTAATGACAAGATTAAAAAACAAAACGATGAATATACCCGTGCAACTGAGATAAAATGGCAATAGTCCATTTCTTTTATTTGCGCCACGAAACAATGCATATAAATTAACTGTCAGCAAAACCACGAGTACGGGCATCAGCCAGCGACTGTATTGAAATAAACTGATATTGCTAATTCCTAAAAAACTAAAGTATGCTGCCCAGCAAAAGGGGCATTTCGGAAAAAAGATAATGGCAAGGGACAAGAACGCAGACGATACATTTTTAAAAGCTGTCATGACCGGTCTTGCGGCAGCGCGTTCTCTTTTTTCTTCCTGTGTTTTAAGATCTCGGATAACTTTTTCATTGTCCCACTGCAATTGCGTATAGCTCCCGGTTATTTTTCCGCAGGCATCGATTACATATAATTCAATGCTGTGATTGTTAACTATGGATCCAATAAAATTCACTTCCGAACTAAAATAATGAAGCAGATCGTCGTTTCCGTTTTCTATTCTGAAAGCACAATTATCCTGGTTCATTACCATTCCGCGGTTTTCACAAAATGCTTTCAGTCTCAGCGGCTGATCATAAAACGGGTCGTAGGTAATAGCAGCGATCTTAGTTTTATCTGCCAGTCCCGCCTCCTGCAAATCATTTTGCAGCTTGCTTAAACGTGAAATAGTTAAAGAACACTTATAGGGATTATCGCAGCGGGTATAAAAGAATACGACAACCGATGGCTTACCATGAAAAAACTGGCCATATGTACACATTTTTCCTTCCTGGTTTTCAAGAATCAGGTTTGCAACCCTACCAGGCAGGTTTTGGTATCGCCGAAATAACGAAAAACGTTTTTTACCGTGCGGTTCAAACGTACAGCAATTATCCCCCGGTATAGTGTTCTCCAGCGCGTCGATAGTTTGTAAGAGTTGAGCCTTAACATTGGCAGCTAAATGAACGCTTCCTTGCAACGTTTTCAGCGGTATTAGCGCACTAATGGCGGAGCCTCCCATCCATTGCAAGGTCTTCAATATTTCCACCAGGCCCGAACTTGGGTTTTGCAAAGGCCATGTCAGGACATAAGTTTCAAAACTTACTGCATCATCGTTTGATTTGATATTATTTAAGCCGGTTAGCAGATAATGCAAGATGTCAGGTATAGGTGGCGTGAGTCCACGCAAGCCAATGGCAGCTCCTGCAAGAGGATAGACTTCCAGCTCCGATTGCAATGTGGCTAAAAGGAAAGGCAATGTTTTTGAATCAACACCAGCTTCCCTGAACGAGGCAAAAAGATAGCCACGGATATGATCAACCTCCCTGCTGCTTCGCCCCAGGTAAACAGGATGCTGGATATCCAGTAGCCCGGTTAATATTTTACGGTATGATCGCCTGTGTTTAATGGCATCAATTATCGCCGCTATCTGGTTTCCCGGAGTACTGCTGTTTAATCCTGCTATAAGGTTTTTTATATTCAATGTACTTATTAATCCTTTCTGGATTTTCGTTCAATAGTTGTTTTCTTAATCAGCCGATCCGACATTTTCCTGAGCGTGGGCACAGTTGCATTTAACAGGGAAACCTGTTGCAACTGGTTAAGAAATTTTTCGTCATCATACACCGCAGCTTTGTCGTGGTTCAATAATAAACCCGTGAGCACCACTGCCTGAACATCATTTGATTCTGTTTCATCGAGCAATATTGGTTTGGCAAGTTTGATAAACGATTCCGGGTGGGAAACCTGTATGGATGCGGCGCTGGTCATTCGTATTTCACCGGGCTGATTTTTGTCCAGCATCAAATCCACCAGCAGTTGCCTCGAGTCGGGATCATTGCCAAGAATTCGGATGGCCTGTAATTTCGTTGGTTCATCTGTCGCGGGATTTTGCAGAATTTTTTTTACCACAGGGAATTGTTCGGCGTGGAGATCGAATCCAAGAAGTTGCATCGCCATTATTGTTGATACAATTGGGGTTGCTTCCCCTTTCAAGCCCTTTAGCAACCTTTCCTGTACAACACCATCTTTGACTTTGGCAAGTTCGGCAGCAGCCATTTCACGTAGTGAAGAGCTGTCATCGTCAAGCAAGGTGCGAAGAATCGACAGGTAAGCCGCTCTCTGTGAATTGAAAATTCCTGAAGAAAAAATCAGTGTTGCCAAAAGAGTTAACACAGCTTTTCTCAGCTCTTCAGGTTCACCTGTATCTGAGAGAAGAGACATGCAGATCTGAATATAATCACTATTGGCTCCAATTGCTGCAATTGCCTTTTGCGGTGCAAGCATGCGTAATTTCAGGTCGGCGTTCCGGTTGGTCAATAAGTCCATCGCTTTCCTAACCGCGACAGGGTCATCCAAAATCTCAACATGCGCCAGTAATTCTGCATCGGTATCAATAAACTTATTATTTATGAAATCTTGCTGGGTTCGGGTATCCTTTGCGTGCTGGGCTGCGATGTCCTCCTTTAGTTTTCTCAGATATTCTTCCTTATCGCTCATATATAACAATTAAATAAATGGAACATCATCATAATCAAAAAAATTACTATTGCCTTCAATTTTTCCGATGTAGTCAATCATCTCGCCAACTGTCGCTGCAGGTTGTGGCCTGCAGGGAAAGGGCTGTTGCGGAAAGGGGCCACTGCCAGGGTTTGGTGGCCGTGTTGGTCCTCCGGCGT
>JBDTEB010000132.1:0-7723 GCA_039922795.1 Chitinophagaceae bacterium | reverse complement strand
TTCAAACAGGCAAAATCAACGAAATGAACATCGACTTTTCGGGAGGCACAGAGAAAACAACGTATTTTTTCAGCGCTGGTTTTCGGCATGATGAAGGCATAACTATAGCACCAGTTTCGGATGACATTTATATTGGTGTAAGGAATAATTTTAAGGTGAAGAAGTGGTTCAGGGCTGGCGACAACCTTGCATTTTCCTACAAGATTTCAAGGGGAGCTGCCCCATGGGATGTGAAATCAGTCATTAACATGCCTCCATATTTTGAAGTAAAAGATGCAAATAATTTTTGGGGTTATTCTGCTGTGGATCGTGAACAGGATCTTGGCGACAATCGTAACCCGGTTGCCCTTTCCGCACTCACGCATCCTAAACTTACAACGCTGGGATACAATGCCAATCTTTGGGCCGAGATAGAGCCGTTAAAAGATCTGGTTTACCGAATACAGGCAGGAATCAACGGGTTTAGTGCGCTGTCGAAAGTCTGGAATGATGCGTATGAGTATGCCGGTGCGCCGGTTCTTAACAACTATGCTGAAAAATCATCTTACTCTTTTTACCCGGTCGTTGAAAGCTATCTCACCTACAAACATCGCTTCGCACGGCATGACCTGACCATGATGGTTGGAAACAGCTGGCAGGATGGTGCCCAAACCGGAAGTATCGGGATTGCCGGCCAGGACTATGCGTTGACGGCAATTCCTAATGTTTTTAATGCTGCAAACCGCTCCATCACCAATGAGGATTTTGCAAAACAGTCATTTCTATCCTATTTCGGGCGGGTTAACTACCAGTTTGACAATCGTTATCTGCTCACTTTCAACGTTCGCAGGGACGGGTCACCACGTTTTGCACCAAGCAATCGTTGGGCAACGTTTCCTTCCATAGCCGTCGGATGGAAACTGCAGGAGATTCCTGAAATCAAGGCATTGCAGTTATTTGATGAATTAAAACTCAGAATGAGTTTCGGGAGCGCAGGTAATGATGGTATTGGCGATTTTAAGTATGTATCTCCTGTCTGGACAAATGGGGTTTACTATCCGTTTGGTCTCAGTCCCCGTTTAAATTCCGGCGCAACAGTCATTGAGAATTCAAGCCAAAGCATCCGATGGGAAACCACTATTTCAAAAACAGCAGGAGTCGACCTTGGACTACTTAACAATGCGCTGCAGGTAAGTATGGAATTCTTTATGAAAAATACCCGGGATATTCTTTTCAATGTTCCCCGTGCAACTTCGCTTGGGTATGGTTATCCTCCTTTTGGCGGAGGCGATGCCGTCGTGAATGCAGCCAGCTGTCTCAATCAAGGTTTTGAATTCCAGATCAAATACAGACGCCCGACAGAAAACAGATTTAGTTATTGGGTGTCAGCAAATGTTACCCTAATAAATAACAAGGTCACCTCGCTTGGTCTTGGTCAGCCTTATTTGTCAGGCGTTAACAAAACTTCGATCGGAAGGCCTATCGGCTATTTCTATGGCTACGTGGCTGAAGGGGTTTTTATGACCCAGCGTGAAGTTGACGCTGCAAACGCATTGGCAAGGCAGGAAGCCAAAAGCGATGATCCCGGACTCAGCCCGAGCCAGATTTCGGCTATCCGTTACCAGGAAACATCCACCAGCGCCGGCGATATAAAGTTTAAAGACCTTAATGGTGATGGGAAAGTAACGGTTGCAGATCAAACCATGATCGGCAATTCCATCCCGAAACGACAGTTTGGTTTATTTGGAAACTTAAAGTATGGAAGTTTTGATCTTGATCTTTACTTCCAGGGAACAGGCGGATATCAGATATTTTATCGTGGATTCGAAGAGACGCGGGGAATGCAGGGTGTTCAAAACCAGGAGACCTATGTACTGGATCGCTGGAAAAGCGAAGCTGACCCGGGAAATGGAAAGGTTCCAAGAGCAATGATTGGAGACCCTTCGCAAAATAACAGACCCTCTACCCGGATGATCACAAATGGTGACTATTTTAAGCTCAGGCAAATGTCTATTGGCTACACGATTGATTCGAGGCTGATGAAGCAGATCGATATAACTTCCTGCCGATTGTTTCTAACCGGTTCGAATATTTTTACCATAACTCCGTACAAAGAATTTGACCCTGAATATAGTGGGCCAAATTTAACCCGTGGCGCCGACTGGTTGAATTTTCCAATCAATCCCCGATATATTGTCGCAGGATTAAAAATTACGCTTTGATCATATGTTTTTAAGCAACAAAAGTCAAACGATAAACTGGAGGCGGCTTCCTTTCTTCCTGATATTTATTCTGGGCAGCCTTTCCTGCAATAAAAATATCCTGGAGTACACCGATCCCGATTCATACAACACCGATAATTATTTCAATTCGCCGGAACAGATCCGGCAGGCGGCTAACGCCATTTACGTTGGCTTTTACTTTAATAGCATGATGGGATTCGAATGGCCGGAATTATACGATGTGCTGGCATTTGAGGCTGAACCAACGCCAAATGCACTGGTATATGAAAAAGATATTTGTGCTATCCGGCGATATCAATATGTAAATACAAACCCGGTAATTGAAAACTATTGGAGGATGTTATACCGGATGATCCTTCGGGCTAACCTGGTTCTTGATAAGGGCGGACAATATTTTGACAAAGGAGGTTCTGACCCCAATCTTATGGTAACGAACAGTATGGGCGAAGCCTATTTTCTGAGAGGCTGGTGTTATTTTCAACTCGCATTTAATTGGGGAAGAGTACCGCTGAGAACCAGCTTCAACCAGGCTGGCAATGAAGATGCTCCGAGGGCCGGTTCCGTAGACCAGGTGTGGGCCATTGCCGAAACTGATTTTAAAAAAGCCGCAGCTATGTTGCCTGAAACCTGGGCTCCTGATCAGACCGGAAGGGCAAGCCGCGGGGCAGCAATAGGCTTCCTGGGAAAACTGTATCTCTACAATAAAAGGTATGATGAGGCTGAAAAGAAATTTGCCGAGCTGCCCTCAAAATACAGGTTGCTGGATAGTAGCCGATGGCTGGATAATTTTGGAGAAACAAATAAGAATAATGAAGAAAGTCTTTTTGAAGTCCAGTTTCAATGGTATGAAGGTAATTTTAAAGGGAACTTCAGCGCACCGGAAGGTAATGACAACATGCCGGTTACACAAACCACCCACCAGCAATTGTACGGGTGGAATGACTGGACCAATTGGGGCTTTGTCCCCAATCGCGAAAAGGATTTTATTTATGCTGTAAATGGGAACGTTGCCTATCAGGATCCCCGCGCAAAACTTACTTTTTATGGAGGTATTGGTGCCAGCACCTGGCTCGGCAATTCGCCGGGAGGCCCAAAAGTTTATGCATTTACTACACTTGGATATTGGTATAAGAAAATTCTTAACAAGGAAAACAAGGAGACTGAAAGCAACCAGCAGAGCAGCAACAACCTTCGCCTGCTTCGCTATGCCGACGTCATCCTGATGCGGGCCGAATGTAAAATGCAGCAGGGAAATCTGGTGGAAGCGATAAACCTCATCAACCAGGTCAGAAAAAGGGTGGGAGCGGTCCCTTACAGCGTGCAAGCCTCAAAAGCCGACGTTTTCAAGCTCCTGATGCGGGAAAGACAACTGGAATTTATGGGGGAACAAATGCGTTTCAACGACCTCAAACGTTGGAACATACTCAGAGAAACGCTCAACCCGGAATGTGAATCCCTGTTCGGAACGCCGAATATCCTTGATAAACATAATCTGTTCCCGATCCCCAATATCGAGATCAGCACCAATCTTGGCCTGGGACCCGTTAAAGATGAGTGGAACTGATGTCATCTGTCTCAAATCCCAGTCCTGCAAAAAACGCTGTTTCACTGATCTCCCGTACCTCACCTGGGCAAATACCTGCAATGGTGAGATCGACTATCGAGAACCTTATCAGCTTCAAACATTTATGACCGGCCGCGGCTGCCATTTTTCTTACCTGATGATATTTGCCTTCTGTGAGTGTCATGGTAAGCCAGGTGGACTCACCATGAATCTTTGCCTGTTCTATGACGGAAAATTCAAAATCCGGCCGTTCCGAAATGCACACATCCTTCGGCCGTGCATGATAGAGTTGTCCGTTTTCTATAACGATTTCGATCCCCTCTTTTAAAGATCGAATGGTGGCATCGCTCACCCTGCCTTTCACCAGCAGGAGATATACCCGTTCGTGCGATTTTACGGGGTCAAAAAGCTTTCGGGTAATTTTTTTATTCGTTGTCATCAACAGCAGACCTTCCGAAAATTTATCCAGGCGTCCGATCGCATGCGTTCCTGCTGGAAAGGGGAATGCTAACCCGTCAAGCAAAGGCACATTATCGTTGCTAACGAATTGCGAAACCATATTATATGGTTTATATACCAGGTAATATTTGTTAACAGTGTTCAAACCTTGTTATAGACGGAAAAATTATGCGGGTTCGGGTAAGATATTTAAATTTATTGCGCTTGTTTTGCAAGCCTGTACAGGTTGGCAGACCATAGAAGTCCACGAAATAATTAGCAACGCAAAGCACAAGAAATGGAAAAAATATACATCAGCGATTCAGGACCAAAAGTTTCCCCGGCAATTTATGGCTTTTACCGGTGGAATCAAGAGGTGCTTACGAATACCAACACGATGGAGCGAATTGTGAATCTCTGTCTTGAACTGGGTATTAACACTTTTGATCATGCCGATATTTATGGATCCTACCAGTGTGAGGAACTTTTCGGGCAGGTAATTTCCAGGAAATCTGTGAAGAGGGAAGACCTGGTTCTGTTTTCAAAGTGTGGACTGAAGATCCCTCATTTATCCGACCCCGGCACGAGGATCATGTATTACGATACCTCCAGTGAGCATATCATCAAATCGGTTGAGAATTCTCTGCGGAAACTAAGAACAGATTATATCGATATTTTTTTACTCGATCATCTTGATCCGATTTCGAATCTTGAAGAAACCGCTGCCACCCTTCGTATGCTACGGGAGTCAGGCAAAATCAAATATATCGGGGTGGCGAATTTTTCGGTTTTCCAGCACCAGTTACTCGCTTCCGTACTACATGTTCCATTAGTTAGCAACCACGTAGAACTTAATCTTTTAAATACCGCTGCACTGGATAACGGCCAGATTGACTATATCAAACAGCGTTACATGCGCCCACTGGCCTCTTCGCCGCTTGCGGCCGGACGAATTGCCAACAGTATGGAATATCTGCCGGTGGAAGTCAGGAAAAAACTGCAGGAGATAAGTCAGAAATACCATGTTGACATTGAATCGATAGCTGTTGCCTGGATCATCAAACTCGGTGCCCTGCCCCTTATCGGTACAACCAGCGAAAATAGAATCAGGAACATCGTCAATGCTTTCAAAATCGATCTCGACAACCAGGAATGGTATGAACTATATTACGCATCAAGAGAAACGACTGGTTACGATACACTTTTATAAATACCATCCACTTCGCGCCTGGTGAAGTCAAATCCGTAATTGCCACTTCAGCCTAAAAATATTTAATGTGCTGATACTGACAGCCGTGGCGAACAATTTTGAATACTTGTTGTTGAAAGACTTGTGGTGAAAACTCAGAGTGAAAACGTGGATTGTCAACCTTTTTGTACCCCTTTGTTGAGCTGGGATATCTTTTTAGAGGGATATCACCGGAGAATTGCGCTGGCCCGGGACCTTCAGCAGCTAAATGAGATTTCCCATCAAAATTCCTGGTCAGTAGCCTGGGACCTTGAAGATATGCTGCTAAAAAAGGAAAAAGTGATCCTGGTTACCGATACTTCCCAAACCATTGCTTTTGCATCCAGCAACTTGCTTAATATGAATGGCTATCTTCCGTCAGAAGTTATTGGCCATAGCCCGCGCATATTCCAGGGAAAGCAAACAGACCCGGAATTAAAGTCCGTTGCAAGAAACGCCATCTCATCATCACGTCCTTTTAAGCTTTCCGTCGTGAATTACCGTAAAAACGGTCTTTTGTATCACTGCAGGGTTGAAGGCTACCCAGTATTTAACCGTAAGCGGGACCTGGTGAATTTTATCGCTTTTGAAAGCATCGAAGAGAGCGGTTATTGATTGGCGTTACATTGTCAGGACCAGGCTCTCTTCAGGAAACTTAACCAATTGCCAGAAAGTATATGGGAGATGTCTTCATTTCCATATCCGCGCTTTTTTAGCAACCTATCAAAATTTGCAAGTCCGGCTATCGTGTCGAGGTCGTAGGGACTCTGCTCTGTTCCAAACGCACCGTCCAAATCTGATCCGATTCCCACATGTTTGGCATTTCCTGCCAGCTGGCAGATATGATCAAGATGATCTATGATTGTTTCAAGACTGCAGTTCATCTGTCGCGGATCTGACTTCCCCCTTACCCAGTCCGGAACCATCATCCAGGCATCGAGGGCAACACCTATTACGGCATTTTTACTCACCAGGGCCCGGATCATATCATCACTGATCTGGCGATTGTGATTAACCAGCGCCCTGCAATTGCTATGGCTCGACCATATTGGTCCATCGTAAATGTCAATGGCGTCCCAGAAAGCTTCGTCGCAAAGATGCGCGGTGTCGAGGATCATATGTAAAGACTGCATGCGTTTAAGAAGTGCTCTCCCCTGGATGGACAAGTGTCCGGAATAATCTGTACCATTCGCGTAGCGACCGGGACCATAATGAGCAGGACCTATCGCTCTCAGGCCGTACTGGTGGGCCGTTTCAAGATATTCAATGGAAGGAAGGGAATCGGCACCTTCGAGACTGAGAATATACCCGACAGGTGCCTTTTCTGAGTCGGTGTTCCAGTCTTCAAGATGTTGACTGAGACTTTCAAGATCCCTGACCATCCGCATCTGGCCATCCATCTCCATTTCTTTGTACCAGGCAAGCTGTCCCTGGGTTCTTGCCCAGGCCTGTTGCGAGCTTTTATTGGCAGGGAGGATGGTTTCGGGCAACTGAACACGGGCAATCTGGGTGGCTACAACCAACCCGATATTTGCTGTGCGTAATTCTGGAAGAGACACTGTACCCCGCCCGCGGTCAGGAAAATCGGTCATACCGGTCTCTGTTTGCCTGATCTCCGAAACCGGCAGCCGCAGATCCCGGTTCCATTCCATCGCATTCATCGCCAGATCCAGGTGTGCATCTACTATGAACATGTTTGTTTGTATTGAATTAGATATTTATGTACCTGTCTCTCGCCACCGTTTTCCAGTTACCCGTTACAGCGTTGTCTTCAACAACATATACTTTTTCATAAAGGGCAACGGTTGGACAAATATGGCGCGGAAGACAATAGATGCAATCACCCGGTTTGTACACTGCGCTGTTACTAACCTGTATGGTCAGGTGCTCTTCGCTATGACCGATAGCGGTGGCACCGGGAGCGTTCAGAAAAGCAACCCGAGGGAAAGGCATCTCTGAAGCGACGGACTTATGACCGAGGTCAGTACAGATCGTATGTTCATCTACGATAGATATTACACGGGTGATGAGAACGGCTGCGGGTTCGAAGGGAAGGTCGGGCAGTTGATTCGCATATCCCTCATCCCAGAAAATAAAAGTTCCAGGGCTGCATTCTATCAGTCCCCGTTCTGCAGGCTCTGCAGCTCTGGCCGCCTGGATGCAGAAAGTGGGTGTTCCGCCTGCAACCATCTTTATGGGCCTGCCCAGGCTTTTCTCCAGGGATTTTTGCAGTTCGAAAACCGGTGCCATCTCCAGGTCGCAGGCCGATTT
>JBDTEB010000131.1:0-7225 GCA_039922795.1 Chitinophagaceae bacterium | reverse complement strand
GCCCAGGTATATTTTACCATCGCTGGTTTCCATTGCGATCACTTTTCGGTTGCTTAAGTATATGCAGCGAAAAAACTTGAAAGGAATAATACCGGCAGACGTAGTGACGCCAGTACTTTCGCCTGGTGGAATTACTGCAGCAGCAGGTATCATCGGCACGGCACTGGTGTTACTGATCTATTCTGCCAATGATTTGCGATTGGGTTTACCCACCGCCATTGCAGGAATTGTTTCGACGGCTATTGTATCAATTATCGGAAAAAAGAATCCATGGGTAGTTGCCAAGAAAATATCCTGGTCAATCATACCGCTGGTTGCAGCACTGTTTGTGATTGTAGAAGGGCTTAACAAAACAGGGTTAATCGGTCAGCTTGCGGCATTGCTCCAGCGAAATGCCGGAGCTTCCGTTGCGACTACTGCCATGTACAGTGGCCTTATTGTTGGCTTTGCCAGCAATCTCACCAATAATCTTCCTGCTGGTCTTATTGCAGCGCAGGTCTTGCATTCTGCTTCTCCTGCGGAAGAAATTCGGAGTGCAATCCTTTTGGGCATGGATCTGGGGCCTAATCTTTCCATTACTGGATCACTGGCAACAATACTTTGGCTGGTGGCACTGCGTCGGGAAGGGATAGAAGTAAGCGCCTGGGATTTTCTAAAACTGGGGATGTTAATAATGACCTGCTCTTTAATGGCCGCCCTCGCCGTACTCTTGATTTAAACACATGCGGTAAACCGGTTAGATTTCGCACAACGAAGCCAGTTATCACCAAGCCGTTGAAAAGATAGATATTCCACGTCGTTTACGACTTCCATCGGTCGGGTTTACTGTTGACTAACTTACCAACAAGCCTCGCTATGATTAATTCTTCATTTGTTTTAATAACCCGGATGGCGACCCGGCTATTGTCAGTTGATATAACTTGTTCATTTGCCCTGTTTTTTACTTCATCTATTTCAATTCCGAGGAACTCCAGACCTTCACAAATCGCTGATCTGACCTCGGGTGAATTTTCACCAATCCCGCCCGAGAATATCAACGTATCCAGGCCGTTCAACGCGGCAGCGTAGGAACCGACGTATTTTTTTGCCAGGTAACAGAAAATATCGACGGCCTCCGCTGCCCGATGATCTTTCGCCCGGGCGAGCAAGAGATCATGCATATCCGAACTTGTTTCAGAAATGCCAAGGAGACCCGATTTATGATTGATTAGATCGTTGAAAGCTTCGGGGCTAAATTTCTCGATCGCCATCAGGTACCAGGCAACACCCGGGTCAAGATCTCCGGCACGCGTGCTCATAGTGAGCCCCGAAGCTGGCGTGAAACCCATGCTGGTATCGATGCTTTTTCCCTCTTTTACGGCAGCCATACTTGCACCGCTGCCGAGGTGAGCCAGTATCACTTTTCCTTTCATCGCTTCGTCTCCTGCCTGTGATCCAAGTTCTTCCATCAAATAGGTATATGAAAGTCCGTGGAATCCATACCGCCGAATTCCTTTATCATGAAAGCTGCGTGGTATTGTTAAAAACTGCGCGACAATGGGCATCGATGAATGGAAGGAAGTGTCGAAACACGCAACCTGGAGCAAGTCGGGATTGTGTTGTGCAAGAGATTCAACGAGCCTGATCTCCCCAGGAAGGTGTTCCGGATCGTAGGCACTAATTGAATTAAGCTCCTCAAGCAGTGTTGTGGTAATGATTTCCGGCGCAGTATGTTTCAACCCATGAACGATCCTGTGCCCTATCGCCGCTATTCGTGAAAAAATATTTTGCTTTTCAAGCCATTCAATGAGCCATTGGCCCGCCTTATCCATATCCTGGAATTCCCCCTGGTAATGCTGGTCACTCATTGAAGAAGTGAAACGGGCATTCCCCGATCCTATGTTTTGGATTTGTCCATACAATGTTTTATTTAATGACGGGTTCACATCATATACGGAAAATTTGATGCTTGAGGAACCAGCGTTAATAGTAAGTATCCCAGTTTTATTATTCATAATTTGTTGCAGAGGTGTTCAGCTGGCATTAAGATTATTTCAGTGACTGTGCAGATATTTTGAAAGTACGGAAAATTAGACTGTTTCCTATCATCCTTTTGCATGACAGCTATCAGCGATAATGATAGGTTCTCCAGCTAACTTAGGGTATGTCAAATCTGATCATTGTCACCGCCAGTATGCATAAGATTGCCAATGTATCCATTGAAGTGAAATATCGTCATCCTGGAAATGTTGTAGCCTATATTGCCGTAGAGTTTGAACTTTACGAAGTGAAAGGGAAATATTTCGCGGTGCCCCTTGTATCCATTGAAACCAGGAGAATCCTGAATCTTCCTGCACAATTTTCCTTTCATGTGCAAAACAATGTAATCCTTGTATCTGGAAACGGATTAAAAGGCGTGGTAAAAGAATTAGTAAAGAAGCTTAGTCAGCTCGCACTGATTGACGACGTTCAAAAGGAATATCTTTCCCAGGATGCCACTTACTCCACGGAGGAATTGCTGTTTACGTAAACGGAGTGTGCCGGCAAAAAATCTCGGCTATTCTTACTACCGATCAGATCCTCATTTTTGAAATTGGAGAGGGTTCTAATCAGGGATTCGGTTGCGTTTCCGGCGACAGCTGCGAGATTTTACCAGGACGGCAGTCCGTTTAAAATTTCTTTTATTTATTTTCAAATACAGCCCACCATACCAGTGAGATTTGCATAAATTATTGGTAAGTCATGCTGTTATTAAGGTCTTATACGGTAACTCAATTTACTGTTAAAAGAAGACTCGTGTAGAAATACCTTTCAAATTATCTCATTTGCCGTCAGTAAGTATTGCTGGTTGGCCGAAGCAAATGCGCTCCAGGTTTGATCAAGCCAGGTATGGCTCCGGGTTCCCAAATGAACCTCGTTTTATATCTAAGCAGAACAATCATAGCCACAGCAAGAATTAAAGGGCAGGGAAAGGCAGCACCCTGTCCAAAAGGGGAAATAATAATCAGGAAAATGGCTCCCATGATGAGGCCTATTCTATATATGTGACCCTTCAGTAGAAGAGAGAAGGCGACAAACCCGTGTAAAAAACCAACAACCACTGCTACAAGTTGTATGTGCTGACTAAACCAACCCGTAAATAAATTCCGGTAGAGTTTGATTGTCGGGGCCTCAAAGCTTAAAATATCTCGCGGTGAACTATATGCCATTTTGAGAATAGCCCAGCATCCCCAAAGAAAGATAGCCGACAGCAGGATCCTTGCCAGTTTTGGTGAGCGGAATGCCGCCACCAGTATCACAATGGCGCCCACGTTTACGACAATATATATAATAAGATAAATGTGTTCAAGTAGTTTATACATAAGTAATTTTTTAGACGTGTATAAAGGGCAAAACTAGGCCTCTGTATCATAGTATTCACTGACGATGGTCAGCTTGTCATATGGCTGATTTTTGCTTCAATCTACCGCTATTATCTGATGCTCTGTAATTTCGTGACACTATACACTGACGGCCGTCATTATTTTAATTAATGGCAATCATTGTCTATTTAGTAGTATTTGTGGATATTCGTACGAAACACTTTATGGATAACATCATTCTCGTCATTGAAGGATCTTCGATAAATATTGACCTCGTAAGGTTTGCCTGTTATATTGGCGAGCTTAACAGTTCTGAAATTACCGCAGCCTTTATCAAAGACACTATTTCCGCCGAAACGTCAATAGAAAATCAAACGGACTCATTACGTTTTGATGAAAAAATGGCGTTTCGAAAATCCGGTGAAGATGAGGATAATGACAGGACGCTTGATCGGAATGTGGAAATATTGAAGGAAGAGTGTTCAAAAAAGGGGATAAAAATACGCTTGACCTTTAAGACGTATAAAGAATTAATTGATGAGAGCCGCTTCGCAGATTTAATCATTGCCGATCCACGCTTCCGAAGGGAAGAAGAAATTCCCTCCAGGCAAACCAGGAACATTCTTGAATTATCGGAATGCCCGGTACTGCTCGCTCCGGAACATTACACTGAAATAACTGAGATTGTCCATTGTTATGACGGAAGCCGGGGTTCTGTTTTTGCGATAAAACTGTTTACCTATCTTTTTCCAAACCTGCTTGATCTTCGATGTATTCTGCTTCAGGTGGATAAGGAACCTGAATGGAACGTTGAAAATCAGAAGGAAATGCAACGATGGTTAAAAGGACACTATTCACAGGCCGCTTTCAACGTAGTTCAGGGAAACGTGGAAGAGCAGTTGTATAACTATCTCGAAGAAAGACAGGGGTCGCTTGTTACCATGGGCGCCTATGGAAGAAGTTCAGTTAGTTTAATGTTGAAAGAAAGTCATGCAAACGGTCTTCTTCGATCGCTCAATAATCCCATATTTATCTCTCATTCATAGGAATAAATTGGAAAGACGGAAAACTGTGAGATTTACCAATCGGAACCGGCGATTGTGTGCACCTCTTGAATGTAGTTTTTTCTGACATAGTCCCCATACTTCACATATGATTGTAGGTAAATTCAATATCGATGGATTATCTGATGCCCAGGTAAACATCGCAGCAAAAGAATTCGGAACAAACCGGCTGGATTTTAAAAAGGGGAACACCTTTGTCGACTCTATAAAAAGCCTGGTAAAGGAACCAATGGTGCTTCTGCTACTATTGGCATCGGCAATTTATTTCATCAGCGGAGACCCGGGTAACGGATTGTTTTTATCCATCGCTGTAATCCTTGTTTCGGTAATATCACTCTATCAGGATTCGAGAAGCAATATCGCTTTGGAGAAACTGAAAAATATGACACAGCCAAACTGCAAAGTGATCAGAAACGGCCGGGAGATGGAATTAAAAAGCGATGACATTGTGGTAGGTGAAAGTATGATGATAGAGGAAGGGATGTCTGTCGTTGCCGACGGCACAATTGTTCATTCCAATGATTTCTCTGTAAACGAATCGATTCTTACCGGCGAATCATTTGCCGTATCTAAAGATCGCGAATCAATTGACAACCAGGTTTACAGTGGCACCTCCGTCGCTAGCGGACTGGCTATAATAACGGTCACCAGTATAGGTAACAATACCAAACTGGGTAAAATTGGCAAGAGTCTTGAAAATATAAAAGCAGAAAAAACACCGCTGGAGAAGCAGATCTACAATTTTGTAAAAAAGATGGTGCTTGCGGGAGCCATCGTGTTTTTGATCGTATGGATTATAAATTTTTTGCACTCGGCAAACCTGCTTGACAGCCTGGAAAAAGCGCTGACACTTGCCATGAGCATCCTTCCGGAAGAAATTCCTGTGGCTTTTACCACTTTCATGGCCCTGGGTGCATGGCGGCTGATGAAACTTGGCGTGGTTGTTAAACAAATGAAAACTGTTGAAACCCTGGGAAGCGCTACGATCATCTGCACCGACAAAACAGGCACCATCACTGAAAATAAAATGAGTATCGCCCAGGTGTACGTTTTATCGGAAAATAAAACATTTGACTGCAAAGGAACTTTGGATGATCGGACAAAAGAATTGCTTACGCTGGCGATGTGGTCGAGCGAGCCGATCCCCTTTGATGCCATGGAAATTGCTTTGCATGACATGTATACCAGCATAACGCGGACTGATGAAAGACCTGCATACAAAATGGTGCATGAATATCCTCTGTCGGGGAAACCGCCGATGATGACGCATATATTTGAAACAGGCGAGGGGGTACGGGTGGTAGCCGCGAAAGGTGCACCCGAGGCTCTGATAAACGTGTCGGGATTAACCGGTATTGAAACAACCAGGGTACAGGATGCCATGCATGGTTTTGCCACAGAGGGCTACCGGGTCCTGGGCGTGGGGATATCTGATTTTTCGGGAAATAATTTTCCAAAAAGTCAACAGGAGCTCAAATTTATCTTTAAAGGGTTGGTAGCTTTCTATGATCCACCAAAGAAAAATGTGCAGGCAGTATTTCAAAAATTTTATGATGCAGGTATCGCTATCAAAATTATCACTGGAGACAGTGCTGCCACAACCAGTGCTATTTGCAGACAAATCGGCTTTCACGGTTATGAAAAAAGCATCACTGGTGAAGAATTGATGACTTGCCAGCCAGAAGAATTTAGTGAGCAGGTGAAATCACACAACATATTTTCCCGTATGTTCCCGGAGGCAAAATTGAAAATTATCAATGCATTAAAAGCGAACGATGAAATAGTTGTGATGACGGGCGATGGGGTCAATGACGGTCCGGCCCTTAAGGCTGCTCACATTGGTATCGCCATGGGTAAAAAAGGTACAGAAATTGCGAAACAGGCGGCTTCGTTAATAATTTTAGACGACGACCTTTCATCAATGGTTGACGCTATCGCGATGGGCAGGAGGATCTATGCCAACCTTAAAAAAGCCATACGTTACATCATCTCCATTCATATCCCGATTATTCTCACGGTTTTCATTCCGCTTGCTCTTGGCTGGACCTATCCAAACATCTTTTCCCCGGTACACATCATCTTTTTTGAACTGATTATGGGACCAACCTGTTCAATTATTTATGAGAATGAGCCCATGGAAAAAAACACGATGTTGCAAAAGCCCCGCCTGCCTACCGCTTCTTTTTTTAATCTCAAAGAGCTCTCGGTAAGCATCGTGCAAGGCCTGGTGATCACCGCCGGAGTTCTTTGCATATACCAATATGCACTGTACCGGCACTATGACGAAGCCCTTACCAGGTCTATGGTTTTCACTACCCTGCTCAGCGCGAATATCATTCTCACACTGGTAAACCGGTCTTTTCATTTTTCTATCATTACCACGATTAAATATAAAAATAACCTTGTGTTGTTGATAATCGGTATCACAATCGTTATCTTGCTGATGCTGCTCTATCTGAAGCCGGTAAATGTGTTTTTTCACATGGCCCCCCTTAATCTGCTTCAATTTTTTATCTGCGCAAGTGCTGGATTTTTAAGTGTTTCCTGGTTCGAGATAGTGAAATGGCGGCAAAGAATTTCGCATTTACAGTAAATCTCAAAATACGGTTATTATGAAAATATTGATGGTTTTGACATCGCACAGTGAATTAGGCAATACCGGAAAAAAAACCGGCTTCTGGATTGAAGAATTTGCCGCTCCCTATTATGTACTGGCAGATGCCGGTGCTAAGATAAGTATCGCATCTCCGTCTGGTGGTCAACCACCTGTTGATCCAAAAAGCGAGGCGCCTGATGCACAAACACACGCAACGAAAAGGT
>JBDTEB010000130.1:0-4101 GCA_039922795.1 Chitinophagaceae bacterium | reverse complement strand
GAATGAGAATGAATAGAAAGGTCGTTGTTGGTCACTGGCAGGATCCTGAAGCGATCCGGGAGATCGGCATGTGGATACGTGCCGCTGTCGGGTGGTATGAAAGTCACCGCATCAAGGTGGTCCGCTTTGGAGACAATATGCGTTTTGTTGCGGTAACTGATGGAGACAAAGTGGAAGCCGAACTGAAGTTTGGATATTCTGTAAATTCTTATGGAATTGGCGACCTGGTAAAGGTGATCAATGAAGTTTCCGATAAAGAGGTAGACAAGACCATTGAAGAGTATAGTGATCTGTATGTGGTGGCAGCATCTCTCCAAAATGATGGCGCCGCGCATGCTTCACTAAGAGACGCCGCAAGAATTGAAAACGGGTTGAGGAATTTTTTGCAGGCAGGAGGTTTTACTGCTTTCACAGATACTTTCGAAGACCTCCACGGTATGGCGCAACTACCGGGCATCGCGGCTCAGCGCCTGATGAGCGAAGGTTACGGTTTTGCCGGAGAAGGTGACTGGAAAACATCTGCACTGGTAAGAACGATGAAGATCATGGGCACAGGTTTGCCGGGTGGCAATGCTTTCATGGAAGATTACACCTATCACTTTAATACTGCAAATCCGCAGGTGCTCGGTTCGCATATGCTGGAGATTTGTCCTACCATTGCCAGCGGGAAAATAAACTGCCAAATTCATCCCCTGGGCATCGGCGGAAAAGCAGACCCGGTTAGACTTGTATTCAACTCAGCAGCAGGTCCGGCCATTAACGTTTCCGTGGTAGATCTGGGCAACCGTTTCAGAATGATCGTAAACGAAGTGGAAGCCATTGATCCTGCTTTTGATCTTCCAAAACTTCCGGTTGCCAGGGTATTGTGGAAACCGCTGCCCGACATGAAAACCGGTTGCGCGGCCTGGATTTACGCAGGTGGTTCACATCATACCTGTTACAGTCAGAACCTTACGACTGAACATATCCAGGACCTGGCAGATATCGCGGGGGTTGAACTGGTGGTGATTAACAACGGCACCACGATCCAAAATTTGAAAAACGAACTGCGCTGGAATGACGCTGCTTTCGGTTACCTGAACAAATAATGCCATCGTTAATTTCGTAATGTAAATAGTGTTATTTTAGCACCCTTCCATTTTTTTATCATTTTTATTCATCGCCCGATTAAAGACTTTTTGAATGAACAGTAAGCTTGCAACTGTCGATTATATCATCTTCATCTGCTATTTTCTAATCGTTTCAACTTATGGAATCTGGATTTACCGGAGAAAGAAAAAGGCCTCAATAGATACCAAAGACTTTTTTCTTGCGGAAGGATCGCTTACCTGGTGGGCCATCGGCGCTTCGCTGATTGCTTCTAATATTTCCGCTGAGCAGTTTATCGGAATGAGCGGAAATGGTTACCTGGTGGGCATCGGCATAGCGGCTTACGAATGGATAGCCGCCATTGCACTAATCATTGTCGCCGTCTGGTTCATCCCGGTGTACCTGAAAAACAGGATCTTTACCATGCCGCAGTTCCTGAAAACGCGGTATAATGAAACGGTCGCTCTTATCATGGCCATCTTCTGGCTTTTTCTTTACGTACTCGTCAACCTTACTTCAATACTTTACCTGGGAGCAGTCGCCATCAATAACCTCGGCGGAGGTGAATATTTCCACGCCATCGTTATCGGCCTTGCGCTGTTCGCTCTCATTATCACACTCGGTGGAATGAAGGTTATCGGATATACCGACGTTATACAGGTGGTTGTGCTGATCATTGGTGGTTTGGCAACTACCTATATTGCGCTTACACTTGTCAGTGAAAATTTTGGTCATGGAAAAAACATCTGGGCAGGTTTCACGTCCATGATGAATCATTCACCAGAGCATTTTCACATGATGCTGGATAAGCCCAAGCCGGGGGCACCAATGGGTGAGGTGAAAAACTATCTCATGCTGCCAGGCATAGCAATGTATTTCGCGGGACAGTGGGTGGTAAATCTGAACTACTGGGGCTGTAACCAGTATATCACACAACGTGCTTTGGGTGCAGATCTTAAGACTGCAAGAACTGGTATTCTTTTCGCCGCTTTACTGAAAATTATGATGCCGGTGATCGTTATGCTTCCGGGTATCGCAGCGTACGTGCTTTACCAGAGGGGGATGCTACACACGGAAATGGCCCCTGGCGGAAAATTCAATTCCGATAATGCCTATTCCGCAATCCTCGGATTTCTGCCAACAGGCCTGAAAGGGCTTTCCGTTGCAGCGCTTACCGCAGCTATCGTAGCCTCTCTTGCAGGAAAAGCAAACAGTATCTCCACAATTTTCACTCTGGATATCTATAAAAAATATCTCAAAAGTGAAGCAACAGAAAGACAATTAGTATGGACAGGACGCTTGACTATCCTTGTTGCGATGATCGTTTCGATCGTGCTTACCTGGGAAGATCTGCTCGGAATCGGTGGTGAAGGTGGATTTACTTTTATTCAGAAATATACAGGGTTTATCAGTCCGGGTATTTTTGCGATGTTCATCCTGGGTATGTTCTGGAAAAGAACAACAGGAGCAGCGGCTATAGCTGGTATCATCACGGGTTTCGCGCTTTCTGTGATATTTAATAATTACGCTCCGGTCTGGTTTGGTCACGAGAATATTCTTTACACGGCTTTCGAAGTGGAAAGAGAAGGCAAACTGGTTTGGGAAATTCCATTCCTTATCTGTATGGGCTGGTCTTTTGTATTCACGATGATAGTCATGATCGGCATGAGCCTTGTCGGTCCGAGGATCAATCCAAAAGCATTTGAACTGGATACGAAGATGTTTAAGGTAACACCGGGCACGCTTGCCCTTATCGTTACCATTCTTATTTTGATAACACTGATCTATGTGCGATTCTGGTAGGATGAATGATGCTAATTTGCAGTATGAGAAAGCTGTTTTGCTGGTTGATAATTTTGACTTTCTTTTCGGCTGGCCACGCACAGGAAGTGCATCGTTTACTTACCGATCTTAAATCATTTCAAAATAAAGAGGGGGATAACCGTGGGTTATTCCCCTCTTTTCGTCAGTATGAGTACAGGAAGAGCGTTTTAAAACCGGACGACAATATTTTCTTTACTGCCCTGATCGCCTGGACGCTAAGAGATAACCTGTCGCAACTCGATAGTATTGATAAAAAAATTGCTTTGTCAATAATTAATGAGGCCAGCAAGGTTTACCCCAATTTCCAAAACGCCAAAGGCCGGCCTACGTATAATTATTGGAAGACGAAGCCACCTGAAGTATTTCCAAATGGTGGATTAATAAACCTGCTGAATAAAAAGCAGGCGCTTCCTGACGATCTTGATTGCACGGCAATAACCATGATGGCGATGAACGCTTCGGTTGAAACCGTTGACAGTGTACACCGGTTAATGCAAGGTTTCACCAATGAAGGCGGCCGGGCGAAAGCGATGTTATCGCGCTATAAATATTTCGAAACATATTCCACCTGGTTTGGTCGTAAGATGCCCGTGGATCTTGATGTTTGTGTGCTTTCGAATATCCTGGTGATGGTGAACCGGTATCAGTTTAATTACCATGCTGCCGATTCTGCTGCGCTTGATTTTATTCGCTTAGTGGTTGAGAAAAAGGACTACCTGGATAATGCCGGCCTTATCTCGGGATATTATCAGCGAAGTCCTGTAATTCTGTATCACTTGTCGCGATTGATGCAGGGGAAAAATTATCCTGCTTTAGAGACGTATCGCAAGCAGTTGGTGGAGGATGCCTTGACACTTTATAACAGGTCTGGAAGGTTTATGGATAAGGTTTTGTTGTCCACATCGCTGATGCGATGGGGGGCACGGCCACCCGTTGATTCTACGATTACTACAAAAAGTTTTGAAGAAGTTGTCTCTGATGATCACTTCGTATTCTTTATAGCCAATATGGGCGTCATCGCTGGATATCCATATAATAAATGGCTAAGCCGTTCAGGCGTTGGCCGTTTTAATTATTATTGTCCGGCGTATAATTATGCTCTGCTGCTTGAGAATGACCTTCTATGGAAAAAACTCTTTCCGTAGAAACACCGCGGTTGCATAACGGTGCCTTATCCCCCAAATCACC
>JBDTEB010000129.1:0-4228 GCA_039922795.1 Chitinophagaceae bacterium | reverse complement strand
CCCGCGGCCTGAAATTCGGGTTCCTTAATAATCTACCCGGAAATCTATTGATTCAGCAGGCCAGATCTGGCTTCTCACTTACATACGCTGCATAAACCTGCAACTTTTTCCATTGCGATTGCCGTGATTTACAGATATTTGCAATCCGATAAAATCTTCCCCGGTTAACTATTTTCTCGATTGCCTGTTCATACTTCGCCCATGTGGTTATCAAAGTAACCTAGTCCTTTTTATGAAAAATACCGTTCGCAGTATACAACTGATTATAGCCCTTGTTACCTGTTCAATTTCTTTTGGGCAGAAAGCATCTGATTCCCTCCTTCAGGCTGCCAATCTAAAAGACTGCATCAGTTATGCGCTGAAACATCAGCCACTTGTTCGTCAATCGCTGATAGATCAGCAGATTGCCGACAATACCATAAAGGCGCAACTGGCAGAGTGGTTTCCTCAGCTCGGACTGACCTATACGCTTCAACACTATCTTAAACTGCCTACCTCTTTCGTCCCTGATCCATCTACTGGCGTAAAAAGACCCACCCAGTTTGGCGTGCGCAACACCTCCAATTTTGGTTTCGGAATTTCCCAGTCGATATTCAGTCCGGAGCTCTTGCTCGCAAACCGAACAGCCAGGGACGTGAGAATTCAGGCATTGCAGAATACTACGTACAACAAGATAGACGTAGTGGTAAATGTCAGCAAAGCTTTTTATGACCTGCTGCTTACCGAGAAACAGGTGGACGTTCTGGATGAAAACATCGTGAGATTGGAAAGAAGTTACAAAGATGCCTACAATCAGTATGAAGGCGGCATCGTGGATAAAATCGATTACAAAAGGGCGCAGATCTCTTTAAACAATACCAAAGCGGAGCGAAAAAGAGCCATCGATCTGATCCCGTCGAAATATGCCATCCTAAAACAATTGATGGGATATCCGCCAGCTGCGGATATCGATGTGGTTTATGACAGCATACAGATGGAAAAAGATGTATTCATCGACACCCTTGCGAAAGTAAAATATGATAACAGGATAGAAACGCAACAGCTTGAAACGCAACGAAACCTTCTAACGGCAAACCTGCAGTACAATAAATGGCGCTTTCTTCCGACTGCATCTGCGAACGGAAATTTCACGCCTACTTTTCAGAACGATCAATTCAGTAAATTATACAGTCAGAATTTCCCCAGTTCATATATTGGTCTGTCTATCGGTTTCCCGATTTTCCAGGGTGGTAAACGGGTGTATAATATTCGTAACGCAAATCTGCAACTTGTGCGGTTGAACTGGGATATTACTGCATTGCATAACCAGATCGATGCAGAATATTCCCAGTCGCTATCGAATTATAAAGGAAGTCTTGCAGACTGGCAGGCACTCAAGGAAAATCTCATTCTTGCAAATGATGTTTACAGCACGCTCCGGCTCCAGTACAATGCCGGAATAAAAACTTATCTCGACGTAATTATTTCAGAAACGGATCTCCGAACGGCCCAGCTGAATTATCTCAACGCGCTTTACCAGGTGCTGGCAAGCAAACTGGATATGCAGCGTTCAACCGGTGCCGTTAGTTTCTGAATAAAATAAATTTAATTGTTATTATGAATCATCGTTTTTCTCTGGCAATCATAAGTTTTTTTAGTTTATCTCTGATCATTTCCTGCGGTGGAAAAGATAAGAAGGCAGCTGGTCCGCCACCGGCGCCGGTTATTCCCGTGGCAGTTTATACGGTGCAGGAGGGAGCAGCTACAACCTATAATCAATACCCAGGCACCGTCACCGCACTTACGGAAGTGGAGATCAGGCCACAGGTGACCGGGTATATTACCGGCATCTTTTTTAAAGACGGACAACATGTAACCAAGGGCATGAAGCTTTATACCATAGACCAGCAGCAGTACAAGGCTAATTATGATCAGTCAGTCGCAAACCTTAATGTGGCCAAAGCAAATCTCGCAAGAGCCGCCCAGGATGCCGACAGGTATCAGCAGCTGGCAGACAAAGATGCGATTGCCAAACAAACACTCGATCATGCTAAAGCAGACCTTGCATCGAACAAGATGCAGGTAGCCGCCGCGCAGGCGAATGTGCAGAATGTAAAATCGACACTGGGGTTTTCGACCATCGTCTCTCCCGTTACAGGAACGATTGGAATTTCACAGGTAAAGCTCGGAACATCCGTAGCTCCTGGTCAGTCGATATTAAATACCGTATCTGCCGATAATCCCCTGGCGGTAGATTTTGCGCTTGATGAAAAGCAGATCCCGAGATTTTCGCGCATAATCAAGGCCGGTAGTAAACCAAATGATTCCACTTTCTCCATTATACTTCCTGATCAAAGCGTCTATCCGCATCCCGGGCACCTTTCTTTTCTTGACAGGGCCGTAGATCCGGAGACGGGTACGTTAAAAGCAAGGGTGATTTTTCCCAATCCCGAGCTCATTCTCAAACCAGGTCTCACCTGTAACATGAGAGTTAAAAGTGATGGCGAAGCCAACCAGCTGCTGATTCCCCACAAGGCGGTGGTTGAACAGATGGGCGAATTCTTTGTGTACACCATACAGGATACCGTTGCCAAACAGGTAAAGGTTGTGCTTGGACAGCGCGTCGACGACAAGATAATTGTAAAGGGTGGATTGAAGGCAGATACGAAGATTGCCATAGATGGAGTTCAGAAACTGAAAGACGGCACAAAGGTCAAAATAGTCCAGGCACCGGCAAAGCCGGCCGCAAAAATCTAACAGCAAGTTCATGATAGCAGATGTATTTATAAGGAGGCCGGTCACAGCGATCGTGGTATCGTTGGTCATTGTCCTGATCGGTACTTTGTCGATTCTAAATCTACCGATCAGCCAGTATCCCGAGATCACACCGCCAACCGTTCAGATCACCGGAAGCTTTACAGGTGCAGATGCACAAACGGTGGAGCAAACGGTAACCACCCCCATTGAAACCCAGGTGAATGGAACGCCTGGCATGAATTATCTCTCCAGCAACAGCACGAACGACGGGCGCACAACCATTAACGTTACCCTGAAGGTCGGAACGAATCCCGATATCGCTGCGTTGGATATTCAGAACAGGGTGGGGATCGCCACACCTTCCCTGCCGGATGATGTAAAAAGACTTGGTCTGACTACCAGGAAAAGAAGTCCGAGCATTCTTATGCTGGTGGCGATGTATTCTCCCAACAAAACCCACAACATTACTTTCGTTGATAATTATACCAACATATTTGTACGCGACGCCCTGCTGAGAGTAAATGGTGTGGGTGATATATTCACCCGCGCAGATGATTTCAGTATGCGCATCTGGCTGAAGCCTGACAAGCTCGCCCAGCTTGGACTGACACCTGGCGATATTGTTAGCTCTTTGCAGGAACAGAACGTTCAGATTGCTGCCGGTTCGGTGGGGTCATCACCACAGCCACTAAGCCAGGCTTTTGAATACACGGTATTCACCAACAGCCGACTCAATACTGAAGACCAGTTTCGCGACATGATCGTGAGAACCAAGCCTGCCGACGGTTCCATCGTTTATCTGAAAGATGTTGCCCGCATCCAGTTGGGCAAATTCAGTTATGCAAACAACTCATTTGTAGATGGCAACCGAGCCTCTTACCTGCTGGTTTACCAGGCACCGGGAAGCAATGCACTTGACGTGGCAAAAGGCATCACTGAGGCAATGGATAAGTTGAAGAAGTCATTTCCCAGCGATATCGACTACATGGTACCATTTGAATCCGTATCTGTAGTTAAAGTGTCGATCGATGAAGTGATAAAGACTTTGCTGGAGGCTCTTGGACTGGTAACACTTGTTGTATTCCTGTTCCTGCAAAGCTGGAGAGCCACACTGATTCCCATTCTTGCCATACCCGTTTCTATTATCGGGACGTTTATTTTCTTTATCCCGCTTGGATTTACGATCAATACGCTTACCATGTTTGGTTTCGTACTGGCGATAGGTATAGTGGTGGATGATGCGATCGTGGTGGTGGAAGCCGTACAACATTACATGGATGAGGAGGGTCTATCACCAAAAGAAGCCACGGAGAGAGCGATGAAAGATATATCTGGTCCGGTAATCGCAATTGCATTGATCCTCGCTGCGGTATTTATCCCGGTAGGATTTATACCCGGGATTGTTGGACGACTATACCAACAGTTTGCGATCACCATTGCGATATCGGTGTTGATCTCGGCCTTTGTGGCCCTGTCATTAACTCCTGCGCTG
>JBDTEB010000128.1:0-6710 GCA_039922795.1 Chitinophagaceae bacterium | reverse complement strand
AAAATTAAACATTACTTATGACGGCTATTATGGAGTGCAGGAACTCACTAATAAGCCCAATCTCTTAAACGGTGCCGAATTCTATCAATTCAAGAAAACAAGGCTAAATGCAGATCAATCTATTTCTGCCGGGGAACAAGCCGTTTATGACGCCGGTGCCGGAGTGAATTGGTATGGTCTGGCTACCAGGCAAGGCAAAAAAACACAGCACTCCGTAACAGTCGCAGGGGGAGGGGACAAAATATCCTATTATTTGGGAGGCACTTATCTTAATGTACAGGGCGTGTCAGTCAATGATCAGTTTAAGAGATATTCATTAAGACCGTCTGTAACTATCAATATTAAACCCTGGTTAACCATTGGCTCAAGTTCCCAATTGTCATTTCAGGATCGCACGGGTCTTCCTGTAGAATTTGATGACACGAGAAATACCGGCGGTGGCGCGAACTTCTTCAACCCCTTGACTACACCATACAACCCCGATGGATCGATCGCCCTGTATGCCTATCCTGATGCATCACAAGCGCGCAATCCGCTATCGTCTATTCTGGTAAAGAATCTGGACTATTCTTACCGGATATTCACCTCCAACAACGTGAGAGTTGATATTCCTCTTATCAAAGGATTGTATTATAAATTAAATACAGGTGTGGAATTCGAAAATAGACAGCGTAAAACTTACTATGGGCGAAATGTAGCAGCCGGTTATGAAGTAAATGGAGATGCCATTAACTACAATTCGATAGATCGGAATACGACAGTTGAAAATATTTTAAATTACTCCCGTGAGTTTAAAAAGAATAGTGTTAACCTCACATTGCTTTATAGCAGCCAAAGTGAGGATTTCGACAGGGATCAATTGGAAGGCATAGGTTTCCCAAATGATGTATTAACGAATTATCAAATGAATTCTGCGGCACTATTAAAGTTCCCTGCTATTAATCCAACCAATCTGGTCAATCCTAATTATCCCAATTTTAAGCAAAACCTTATCTCTCAAATGGCCCGTCTAAACTACGGCTATAATGGCAAATACCTGCTAACACTAACCGCCAGAAGAGATGGATATTCAGCCTTTGGAGCAGGCAAAAAATATGGAATTTTCCCTTCTGCGGCTGTGGCATGGAACATTGCCGATGAAAATTTTATGCAGTCGCTCCATATCATCTCGAGTTTAAAGCTAAGAGCCTCTTATGGCGTTAATGGAAACCAGGCAGTGAATCCTTACAGTTCGCTGGCGACAATGAGTGCCGCACCTTACATGAGTGGCTCTACCGTTCTGCAGGGATACATTCCAGGCAGTTTGGCCAATTCGGAACTTAGCTGGGAATCTAAAAACACGCTTTCGTTTGGAATGGATTTTAGCCTCCTGAACAACAGGATACAGGGAACAATTGATTACTATTCATCCAAAACAAAAGATCTTCTTTTATACAGGAACATCTCCTCCGTACAAGGTTTTACAAGCATTTTGCAAAACATTGGCAAAACGGCCAACAAGGGAATAGATGTGGGGATTACTTCCATAAATTATAAAACTGAAAACTTTACCTGGACGACGGGTGCCAATTTCTCATTTAATGACGGTAAAATTGTTGATCTGTATGGAGATGGTAAAGATGATGTTGGAAACAAATGGTTTATCGGCCATCCGATAAGAGTTGCGTATGGTTTGCAATATGATGGCATTTTTCATAGCGCTGATGAGGTGGCTAAGTCAGTACAGCCGACAGCTCAACCAGGATGGGTAAAAATAAAAGACGTAAATGGAGACGGAATAATTAATACCGGAAGTGACAGGACAATCCTGGGCAATCTTGATCCCAAAATTCTATGGGGGTTAACCAATACCCTCAAATACAAAGCATTCAGCCTGCTGGTTTTTTTCCATGGTGTGGGGGATGTCACCAAGCAGGATCCATTTCAGGATGATAATGTTTTTAATACGAAAAGAAATACAACAAAAAAAGATTGGTGGTCACCAACTAATCCAAATGGCACCCATTTCTCCAATGACGCCAATGCAAATAAACTTGGTGTAATTTTTTATGAAAATGCCAGTTTTGCCCGTTTAAAAGATGTTTCACTGGCTTATCAACTACCGGCTTCAATAGTGGAGCGCATAAATATCAGCTCTTTGAAAGTGTACGTTACGGGCAGAAATCTGGCTACAGTAACAAGATATCAGGCACTGGATCCTGAGCTTACCAATCAAAATGGTCTTCCATTGCAAAAGGAGTTTATTCTCGGTTTAACAGTTGGTCTGTAAACCTTTGTAAATAAAAATACTATGAATAAGATAATATTGTCCATAGCAGCAACAGTAACAATATTACTGTTATCCATCAGCTGCAAAAAGAATTATTTAAATGAAATTCCCCAGGTGGTAATAGCACCCGATAATTTGTATGTAAACAAAGCAGGTTTTGATGCTGGATTATATGGTTTGTATAATCTTGTTCGGTCGGAGAGAAAAGGAATTAGCGGGGCCAACGAAATAACCAGTACTGCTGCTATTATTGGGGTAGATAACGCCTATAGTTTGTCGCCTGCCGGCGGGTCGGCGGAATCCGTTTTTAACGATTTTGGCGTAAGATTAAATTCCTCGGCTGCATATATCACCAACCTGTGGTCGTACCTGTATAAAGTGGTTGATGCAGCCAACACAATTATTGACCGATCTGAGAATAAAAATATCAACTGGACAGACGCGCAAAAAAATCAAATAGTAGCTGAAGCCAGGTTAATAAGGGCTTGGGCATATCGCCATCTTACCTACTTGTGGGGAGCTGTTCCGTTAAATATGCATGAGTCAAGTGGAAGTAATATAAGAACGGATTGGGATCGTGCACCGGTAGCAGAGGTACGCGCTGCCATGGAACAGGACTTATTATTTGCGGAAGCAAATCTGCCTGATGTTCCTGTACTTGAAGGCCGGGCAAGTAAAGTGGTAGCTTCTCACTACCTGGCAGAATTATATCTGACGACAGGAGATAACCAGAAGGCAAAGGACAAGGCATTATCTGTAGTGCAAAATGCGAAGTATGGTTTGATAATGGCCAGATACGGCGTACAAAAGGCTCTTCCGGGTACACCTTTTACTGACATGTTTATAGACGGTAACTCAAACAGATCTGAAGGCAATACCGAAGTACTCTGGACATTTCAAAATCAGTATCTTTCTGCAGGTGGCGATATAAATATTATGAGAAGGTGGTGGGTGAACAGATACGATCAGATAAAAGTAGCCGGCAAAACACCGCTCATCTATTCTAAAAGCAATGGCGGAAGGGGCCTGGCTAGATTTGGAGCTACAAAATATGCCTTTAGTGTTTATGGGCCGAACGACGACAGAGGGTCAGGAAGTGCATGGAGGTTTTACTGGATAATGAATAATCCTGCCTCATTACCTGTTGGTTCACAAGCCGTGGCTACCTGCGCCACTCCGGGTTATACAGGCGGTAAATTAGGGGACACAGTTATGCTCAGTGTCAATTGCAACGAACCCATCCCCAATGAAGTCAGGTATCCAAACTGGCCCAATACCCGAAAGTGGGACTGGGCTCCTGATGATCCGGCAGATGTTCAGCAAACATCAAACTACAACGATCAAATCTATTTGAGATTGGGTGAAACCTATTTGCTACTGGCTGAAGCGCAATTCAAATTAGGGGATCTTGCTGGTGCCGCAACAACGATCAATGCTTTAAGAAACAGGGCTCACGCTGATCCAATAACTGCATCACAGGTAACTCTGGATTTTATTCTGGATGAACGCTCCAGAGAGCTTTTTTCTGAAGAGCACAGAAGGTACACGTTATTGAGAACAGGAACCTGGTATGCCAGAACAAAAAAGTACAATGTGTATACAGGTGCCCTGATTGCTTTACGCGATACTATTCTACCAATCCCACAAAGCGTGATAGACGCAAACCTTACCAAAATATTTCCACAGAATCCGGGATATTAACAGGGCAACTGCTACATGGATTCATCGAAATAGATATGTCAATGGGCCTGGTGGTCATAATTTTCGATGTAGGAAAAGTAGAAGAAATCAGAACAGCTTATTTTTCGATCAGATTACCAAAAAAAGCCATAACATGAATAAAACGATCTTTACTTTCATTTTTATTACTGCCTGCTTTACGGCTTTTGGAAAAGTGAAATTGCCCTCGATCATTAATAATAACATGGTGCTCCAACAACAGTCCAACGTGGCCTTGTGGGGAAGCGCGACAAAAAGTTCAAAGGTTGTTGTTGTTACTTCATGGAACAAAAAAGAATACGTTTCTAAAGCAGATGGCAAGGGAGATTGGAGTATTCAAGTTTCAACCCCGCCCGCAGGAGGACCGTACCAAGTAAGTATAAGCGATGGCGATAAAATAGTGCTTGACAATGTGTTGATTGGCGAAGTATGGGTCTGTTCCGGACAGTCCAATATGAATATGGCTTTGAGAGGAAATTCATCACCCATACTGGGTGCAAGTGAGATTATATTGAATGCAGATAATCCCCAGCTGAGACTCTACCACGTAGGAAGAGCCACCTCTTTGACACCTGTTACAGATACTAAAGGAGAATGGGACGCCTCTACATCAGAAACGGCGCGTGAATTTAGCGCCCTTGCTTTTCAATTCGGACAGATACTTCAGCACCGGCTGAAGGTGCCCGTAGGACTTATATTATCCACTATTGGCGGAACCATGATCGAATCTTGGATGAGTTCAAATGTCTTAAAAGCTTTCCCTGAGGTAAAAATCCCCTTGAGTCTGGATACGATCAAGGCCCCGTTCAAAGAGCCTACAGCACTGTTTAACGGAATGATTGCACCGTTGACGAGATACAACATTAAGGGTTTTATATGGTACCAGGGTGAGTCCAACCGGCATGAGCCCGAATTATACGAAAAGCTTTTCCCGGCAATGGTCGCTGATTGGCGCAGGCTATGGGGCCTCGGTGATATCCCTTTTTATTATGTACAAATAGCCCCTTTTGGCTCTTCCGACAAATCCGGAGGAGGTCCCCGATTAAGAGAAGCGCAATTAACTGATATGAAGATCATTCCCAACAGCGGCATGGTACCGGCCATTGATGTGGGAATGGAAAACGATATTCACTTTATGGATAAAACAACGCTTGCCCAGCGTTTATCCTATTGGGCCCTGGGTAAAACGTATGGAATAAAAGGTATTCAATATAATTTTCCAGAATTTAGTTTACTAAAAATAGAGGGAAATAAAGCAGTGCTGACTTTCGATCATGCGCCTTATTTAACTTCCTATCGCAAACCACTTACGTTATTTGAAATAGCCGGCGAAGACAAAAGATTTTACCCGGCTAAAGCCGACATAAAAGCAAATCAGGTGATCGTACAAAGTACTGAAGTACCAAAACCTGTGGCAGTACGCTATGCCTACAAAGAATGGGTCAAGGGCGAGCTATATAACAACGATGGTTTGCCAGCCTCCTCGTTCCGTACCGATAACTGGGCCATTAACTGACCCATTTGAACAAATACACATAGTTGAAATTATGGTTACTACAAAACAGGGTCTCACCGTATTGCTTCAACGCCTGGCTAGATCATTAAATTCTAAAGTATACACGGTATTCATTTTCTTATCTTTCTTTACAACCAGGACAGATGCGCAGCAACGTATTGTTGAAACCATTAACAGTAACTGGAATTTTTATAAGGGAGACACTACTAAAATCAACAGGTCTGTTTGGGAAAAAATATCCCTTCCACACACATGGAACGCAATAGACGTGATGGATGATGAGCCTGGATATTATCGTGGAGTAGGCTGGTATAAAAAGAAATTATACATAAACCCTTCCTGGAAGGGTAAGGATGTGTCTGTTTATTTTGAAGGCGCATCACAGGTCGCAGAGGTATTTATAAATGGCAGGAGCGTAGGCCATCATATTGGTGGTTATACTTTTTTTAGTTTTAACGTAAGCCGGTATTTAAATTTCGATAATAATTCAGTCAATGAAATTGCAGTAAGGGTCGATAATAGTTACAACGAAGATATTCCACCATTAACGGCCGATTTTACTTTTTATGGAGGCATTTACCGGGATGTTTATCTAATCGCTGCAAATCCTGTCCATTTTGATGTAGACAATTATGCAACCAACGGCATATTCATCAGCACGCCGCTCGTGACTGCGGAAAAGGCATCCATTGAAGTTAAAGGTGCTTTAGTAAATACCTCCAGTTTGACAAGAAAACTTCTGCTTACCACAACAATCACCGACAACAGCGGCAATAAAGTAATATTGAAACAATCGGAATTAACGCCTTCTGCCCTACAAAAAATTGCATTTACAGAGTCTTTTAAAAACATTGACCGACCCCACCTCTGGTCGCCGGAAAAGCCTTATCTGTACACCGTTGTATGTACTTTAACTGATGCAGCCACAAAACAGCAGCTTGACGAAATCTCTAACCCCCTGGGTTTTCGCTGGTTTGAATTTACGGCCGATAAAGGTTTTTTCTTAAACGGAAAATCCTACAAACTAATCGGAGCAAGCCGTCACCAGGATTTTAAAGATTTGGGAAACGCCTTGCCCGATGCGCTTCACGTAAGGGATGTTACGTTATTAAAAGAAATGGGAGGTAATTTTCTTCGGGTGGCACATTATCCTCAGGACCCAGCTGTATTGCAAACCTGTGACCGCCTGGGAATCTTAGCCTCTGT
>JBDTEB010000127.1:0-3255 GCA_039922795.1 Chitinophagaceae bacterium | reverse complement strand
CCTTGTTGGCCATAATCTTGAGGTTGAGATAGTGCGTGGTTACGATGCCGTAAGCATGTTTCCTGGCTAATTCTTCCATGATGACTTCAGCAAAGGCACCGCCGAGGTTCGGATCACTTCCGCTTCCCAACTCATCTATAAAAAACAGCGTTCGGCCATTAGCCGTCTCCATAAAGTATTTCATGTTCCTGAGATGCGAGCTGTAGGTACTCAATTCGAATTCAAGACTCTGGGTGTCACCAATGTGAATCATGATCTGCTTGAATATGCCCAGCGTAGAGGAGGGATGCACAGGAACCAGCAGTCCACTTTGAACCATGATCTGGATCAGTCCCACCGTTTTCATGGTAACCGTTTTGCCCCCGGCATTTGGCCCGCTGATTACAAGGATGCGGTTTTTCTCATCGAGCGTAATCGAGACGGGTATGGTTGGTTTGGCAGACTTTTTATTGTAGAGGTAAAGCAGCGGGTGATATGCGTTTACCAGATGGATCTGCGCCTTATCCGTGACCACCGGATAATCGGCCTGCATTTCTATCCCCAGCCTGGCTTTTGCCTGGATGAAATCCAGTTCCCCGGTAATTTTCCAGTAGGCATTCAGCTGCGGAGAATATACCGAAAGCCGGGTAGTGAGATCGCGAAGTATCCTGTAAATCTCTTTCCGTTCTTCGTTTTCGAGACTGTAGACCTCATTATTTAGTCCGATGGTTTCTTCCGGTTCGATAAAAGAAGTTCTCCGCGTGTCACTTTCACCATGAAGAATTCCTTTAACCATGCGTTTTTGCTCGGCAAAAACGGCAACAACCTTTCGCCCGTTAATAAACGATTCTTCAATATCGGCGAGATATCCCTGCTTGTTGAGATTTTGGATGACCCGTTCAAACATTTTCCGCAGTTCGTTTCGTCTTTTGAAAAGACTCATCCTGATGCGTTCCAGGTCGTCTGAAGCATTGTCTTTCACCTGGCCGCCCTCATCAAGGATCTCTTCTATCATCAATTGGATCCTTTTCTCAAACGCGGTAATCGTAAGTAATTTGGCGAGTAAGGGATGGGCTATTTTTCTTTCACCGTCGAACCAGCGGAAAAGGCTTTCCGTACTATACGCCAACCTTCGGATAGAAACAAATTGTTCCTCTGATAGTGTTGCCCCTGGAATCTCGAGAAGGCGCAGCTCTTTCGCCAGGTTAAAAACCAGGTCGTTGGGAAAATAAATGCTATTGCGAAGAATCTGGCTGTATTCATGCGACTGACCCAACTCCTCCCTGATAAAATCAAGTCTGGTATGGATTCGGAGATGCTCTGATTTGTTTTTGGCATACTCGCCCCTGCAATATTCAGTAAGCAGGGCTTTCACTTTGTCAAACTCCAACTGTACGATCGCTGATTCCGGAAATATTTTCAAACCTTGTATCTTTTTATCAAATTTCGCATTTTTCTCTTCACCGTTAAGGAACTCCTAAAGATGATGCCAACCTTGAAGTGGCAAGAACACTTTTTTAGTAGTGACGTTACAGTGGATTATCAATACATTTAGCACGTGAGGTTGTTTACAAATTTTTCTACGGTGCTGCTGATCAGTGTTTTTTCCATGGCTTGTGGTCAGAAGCAAAAAGCGCAATCTGCAATCAGTGACGCTTCTTTGTCGTCCGTAGTTTCGAATGGTATAAGAACGGATACCGCCACCTTTGGAACCGGCTGTTTCTGGTGTACAGAAGCCATCTTTCAACAACTTGATGGAGTACTTAAAGTTACTTCCGGATATAGCGGTGGGCGAACTATTAACCCGACTTATGAACAGGTCTCGACGGGTAAAACGGGACATGCAGAGGTTGTGCAGATTGTTTTCGATCCTCTGAAAGTAAACTTCGAGCAGTTGCTGAAAGTTTTTTGGAGTACCCACGATCCCACCACGCTAAATAAACAGGGAAATGATGATGGAACGCAGTATCGAAGTGTGATTTTTTATCATAGCACTGAACAAAGGAAGGAGTCGGAACATTATAAGCTAGCACTAGATACAAGTGGATCATGGCCCAACCCGATCGTCACTGCGATCGAACCCTATCATAACTTCTTTACGGCAGAAAAATATCACCAGAACTATTATAATAATAATGGAGCTCAGCCCTATTGCAAATTTGTAATTGGTCCGAAACTCGAGAAATTTGAAAAAGTATTCAAGGATCAATTGAAGAAGAATTAAGTCCCGTTATAAAATCCAATAAGTACCAGCCACCGTTTCACGGTGGCTTTTTAGTGTTGTATCTAATTATTTATCGTAGAATCAATGTACACTGTTCTTAATTCCAATAAGTTAAGTCCATTCGCTTTGAAGTTCTTGACCCTTGGATTGGTCAACCTGACCACCTCATCGTACCAAAGTGGTACAACCGGCGACTGCGAAATGATCAGGTTATCCATCTGCTGATATAGTTTTATTTTAACGGAGTCATTTTCTTCAACCAGTGATTGTTCATATAATTTATCAAAATCCTTATTGTTGAATCGGGTGTAATTGGGAGGTGCGGGATTCTTTGAATAGAACACGCTCAGATAGTTTTCTGCGTCAGGATAATCTGCGATCCAGCTGCCTCTAAAGAATGGTGCTTCCGATTTGGCCGTTTGTTCCAGTAGAAGGCTTTTCTGTACTACCTCCACTTGCACCCTGATGCCGATTTCTTCCAGTTCGCGGGCGATAAAACTTCCAAGATCGGCATAGATGGCAATGGTGAGCAGCCGGATCTGTGGAACAGGATTGCTTGCCGAAAATCCTGCTTCTTTCACGAGTTTGCGCGCCAGCTCTGGTTTGTAAGTGAATCCGTGAACGGCACTGGTATCATAGGAAGGCAATCCGGCCGGTATAAAGCCCGCTTCGGCTGGAGTGCCGATCGAATTGCGCAGGTAAAGGATCATTTTCTTTCTGTCAAAACCATAGTTTATCGCCTGCCGGATCCTGAGTAATCGCAAAGGAGAATCTTTTACTGAAGCAAACGATGAATCGACGATCATGCCCAGATATTCGGTATTCAGGTACGGATGTTTTGAGAGGATAATCTTTGACTTCCACTCCCCTTTTAGTTCCCCTTTTTTGCTCAGCACTTCGTCTTTGAATGATGCATCGATATCGTTCTGAAAATCGAGAGCGCCTTGCTGGAACATCAGGAATTCGGTGGCCTTATTATCAAAAAAACTTACTTTAACGGCTTCCAGATAGGGCAGTCTTCGTCCCGTGGAATCTTTTTCGAAGTAATGTTG
>JBDTEB010000126.1:0-7311 GCA_039922795.1 Chitinophagaceae bacterium | reverse complement strand
GATATGAATACCCGGGATACACTCGAAACACAGTTGAATGTTTTGGGTGATTTTGTACCTGACGTGCCTGAAAGTTTCCAGGGTGCAGAATTCCTGATGCTCGGAAACCTGTTGCCAGCTGTTCAGTTGAGTGTGATTGAGCAACTGAGAGAGAGGCCAAAACTGATCGTGCTTGATACCATGAACTTCTGGATGGAGACAGCCATGGGTGACCTCGAAAAAGTGCTTGCAAAAGTAGATGTGGTGATGGTAAATGACAGCGAAGCAAGACAATTAAGCGCTCAGTTTTCCCTGGTAAAAGCAGCTCATGCCATTATGAAGATGGGCCCAAAATATGTGATCATCAAGAAAGGTGAACACGGTGCGCTTCTTTTCCATGAAAACAAGGTGTTTTTTGCTCCAGCACTTCCTTTGGAAGAAGTTTTCGATCCAACCGGAGCCGGAGATACTTTTGCCGGCGGATTTATCGGTCACATCGCCCGCACGAAAGACATTTCCTTTGACAACATGAAAACTGCCATCATTGTGGGTTCTGCAATGGCAAGTTTCTGTGTCGAAAAATTTGGAACACTAAGACTCACTGAAATTAGTAAAGAAGATATCGAAAACAGGATTAGCGAGTTTGTACAACTGGTGAATTTTGACATCAAGCTGGTTAGCTAATAGGATATTCAATGGAATAATTATCCTTTTGCTCCGATGACAACCGTGTTCTTAAACCTCCGCGTTTTCCCTGCCAGCGTAAATGTATCTGTTACAATGATATAAATGCCTGAACCTGCTTTCCTGTTTTGAAGGTCGAGTCCGTCCCACCTCAGATAACCCTCAATACCACAAAGCAGGTTCATGGCAAGTTTCCTTACAATTTTTCCAGCCAGGTCGTAAACCGTGACATTGCAGACAGATCCCGGCTCACTGAACTGGTAATTTAGTGTGAGAAAATCATCAATGCCATCATTATCCGGAGAAAAAATCCGCGGCCGGATAGATATTGTGCCATCGAAGGCTTCGGTTGCCCCTGACTGTGAATTCAGGTAGCCTGGAGTACCATAACCCGAACTCCCTGAAGCGGAGTGCCAGTTGGATGGATCCCGCGTTGGTTTGCCAGGGCTTATTCTTTCGAGCGCAATACCCTCCCGATTGCTAATGAGTTTGAAATGCCATTTCTCATCGTACGATAATTCGTCAATAATTCTTCCATTGGTATTTGTAATTACGACTGTTCCTTTTTCATCAGGAAAGGATGGAAGCGAAATCAGTTGGATCGTCGCCGCCGCTCCCCTGACAATAAACTGGCGGGTGACCATTTCGAGACTTTCCGTAAGCAAGCAGTACTCTCCCGGGTATAAAAGCCAGGACTCGGTGGTGATGGTTTTTATAGAGCCAGTCACCATAGAAGGCGACCGGTTGGCAAGCCGAACGTCTTTCAGATCGATGATTGAACTGCCATAATTCAACAACTCAACATAATCAACACCGGGTGATACGGGATTAAATAAAACTTCGTTGATTACCAGCGCCGGTGTGTCTGGATAAACAGAAAGACCAGTCTTTACAGAGACATTACCTGCGATACTATTTCCGCTGCAGTCGCGTATATTGCTTGTCGTGAGTTCGATGATCTCGTTCGGTTTCAGGGGTGAAGAAAGTACACAAGTTATTCTGTTAAAAAGCGGGTCCACCAGCTGGGCAGATAAGATGCTTAATCCTGATTTGGATAATTTGTAATTCGCCTGTAGCACTGCGCTGCTCTCAAGGGGTTCATTAAAAATACAGGTGAGGTTTAGACTATCTGTGGCAAAAGATCTAAGTAGTCGTGGTGGTTCCTTATCGGGATTTGAAGCGTTCACCGAATTTGCTTTCCCGGGAGTTCCTCCTTTCTTATCCTTGCTTGCCGTCCAGTTGCCTTCCCCGACGCAGTAACTTTTCGTATCTATCATCTCCAGCGACCAGCCACCCTGAGCTTTTACAACGTTCGTAAACCACTCACTGCTGTATTCAACTGCCGAAATAGTAATTCCCTCCTTTGATTTTAATGTAATAAGATCATGATTGTTATCAAGCGAGGGAAAATTGCTTACGCCGATAGTGCTGCCCAATAAGGTAAATGCCTGTGTGAATGCACTGGGACAGATAACTACGAAACTGTCCGGTTTTAAAAGAAAATGCACGCCTATAGTTGCGGTGCTTGTTGCGTCCCCGAGTTTCCAGTTGAAGAGATCGATGGTAAGAGGTGAAATATTCCTGAGTTCTACATATTCGGCTTCTGGTAATCCGCCGACCAATAAAACCTGGGGACTGGGATCTGCCATAATCTCATCGATAATGACCTGGTACCTCGTTGCCTGTGACCATAGCATGCAATGAAAGAATAACAGGAGGCAGGTAAACGGGAATCTCATCCTACTAAAATAATCCTGACCTATGCCAATCAACAGGGTGAAATCACCCTAAAACATTTTTCCAGACGAATGCAGATATTCGCCTCCCCCCGAAAGCAATGGTCAAGCCGCCAACCGCAGGGCCTGCCTAACTTATATTTGGAACTAGTTATTTTCCTTTATATTTTAGCGTTCGTGAAATCAGTAATAAAGTATACAAAGCAAATTAAGAAACAGCTCTATCTAAGGAAAGCCAATTGATTGCCTGTATAAAAGCATAAATGAAAGCCTTCCTCCAAAGGGAAGGCTTTTCTATTATAATTCAGTTAAAATAAACACGATATATGAAAGTTGCAGTTGTTGGGGCCACAGGACTGGTAGGAACAAAAATGTTACAGATTCTCGCAGAGCGTCAATTTCCAGTTACCGAACTTATCCCGGTAGCTTCAGAGCGTTCGATAGGAAAAGAGTTGACTTTCAATGGAAAGCAGTTTGCGATCGTTAGTCCGGCAGAGGCGATTGCCGCGAAACCTGACGTTGCCCTGTTCTCAGCAGGTGGCAGCACCTCGCTAGAATGGGCTCCAAAATTTGCAGAGGCAGGAATTACGGTTATTGATAACTCCAGTGCCTGGAGAATGGATCCCTTTAAAAAGCTGGTGGTACCCGAGATTAATGCGGATTCCCTGAACGCAGAAGACAAGATCATCGCGAATCCCAATTGTTCTACTATTCAGCTGGTGGTGGCATTGAATCCTCTTCATAAAAGATATGGTATTAAAAGGATCGTGGTTTCTACATACCAGAGTGTAACCGGTACCGGTGTAAAAGCGGTGAACCAGCTAATGAACGAACGCAATAACATTATAGGAGAAATGGCTTATAAATATCCCATCGATCTCAATGTGATTCCCCAGATCGATGTATTTCTCGATAATGGATATACGAAGGAAGAAATGAAAATGGTCAATGAAACCCGTAAGATCATGCGCGATGAATCTATCAGGGTAACGTCAACGACTGTACGCATTCCGGTAATGGGTGGCCACAGTGAAAGCGTGAACGTGGAATTTGATAAAGACTTTGACCTGGCAGAAGTTAAACAGATACTGGCAGATTCGCCTGGTGTCATTGTTGAAGATGATCCTGCCTCACAGACTTATCCCATGCCGTTAAATTCTCAGGATAAAGATGAAGTATTTGTTGGAAGACTTCGAAGAGATGAATCACAACCGAAGACATTAAATATGTGGATAGTTAGCGATAATCTGAGAAAGGGAGCAGCAACAAATGCCATCCAGATTGCTGAATATCTGGTTAAACAAAACCTGCTCAAGCCTTAGATATACTGGATAATTAATCTTCAAGACTTCTGTTAAGAAATTTAATCAGAGGCTGTAGTGCTTTGAACGCAGATAGTATCGTTTTAACGAGATCTTTCGAGGTTAGGTCCTCATTAGTCATTTCGTGAGTGGCGATCCAGCTTTTCATCTTTAAAAATTCCGCAGCCGGATTATCTTTTTCATACCCTTTGGGAATGTTTACAAGTTGTGTTTCTGCAGAACGTTCAAGACCTTCAGGATAATTGCTCTTGAAGGAAGATGCCTTAAGCAGTTTACCAAATTCAGCAAAAGAATAGTCTATTTCCTGTCTTATTTTCTTGGTTTCCGGTGGCATCGGCATCCAGATGCCACCACCAACAAAGCTTTTTCCCGGTTCTATGTGGATATAATATCCCGCAAAATGGGATTTCTTACCTCCTTTCGACATGGAAGCAGCAATATTTGTTTTGTAAGGCGTTTTGTCCTTCGCAAATCTTATGTCCCTGTTAATTCTAAAAAGGCAGTCTTTTACCGTTAATGGAGAGAGATCGTCATCTAGCTTCTGATGGGTAATTAGCACTTTGTCTACCAGGTTTCTGAAGTCGTCTTTGGCGAGATCATAATCAGAACGATGTTTCTCAAACCAATCTTTGTTATTATTCCTGGCAAGACCTGTGAGAAAAGAAATGGTGGATTTACCAAGCATGCGTAAGCGATTATTACCGACGATATTTCTACCCGGTCAGATTGTTGTCTATTAGAATTTGAAAAATATGCGGATTTTAAATACGGCTCCAATTCTCACCACTTTTAATTCGGTAAAGCGTCATTTCGCTAACACCATATTTTTCGGCAAGCTGCTTGATGGTCATTGTTCTGGCCTTACTCTGCAGGAGCTTTTTAATGGCTTTAACCTGTGCCAGACTAAGTTTCAGGCCAACGGTACGATTTGCCTGAACCTTTTTGTAAGCCTGTTTTGCAGGACTGTTTTGTTGGTGTTCAATCATTTCCTCCAGAGTGGCCCATTTAAGGTTCTTTACCGCGTTATCAGTTTTCTGATGATTAAGGTGAATGACGTATTTATTTTTGGGAGATTTTTTTGGGATATAAAGTTTGGCTATTTCACGATGGATGTAAAGCGTTCCATTATTGCCGGGACGGTGGAGATTCAGGGTTTTGTAACCTGTGGTGAGAGAGCCGTTAAGAATCTTTCCATCTTCCAGTATATCTTCAGAATAACTGGCAACCCTGCCATGTGTTGACAGGGCGTACTTTTTACGAAGTTGCTTCCAACCTGCAAATTGCAATGGTTTCCATGCCTCGGCTGTTAATTTTTTTATCATTGCCTTCGCTTTTTTTTAAGTTACGCAAAAGAAGTACCAACTATGCCCGGCTAAAGAATTTACTTAATCCAGGATAAGCTTCATGAATTCTGTTTCATTAATAATGCGAATATTTTGAATTTTTTTTGCTTTCTCTAACTTCGACCCTGCTTCCATACCAACAACCAGATAATCGAGTTTACTACTAACGCTGCCGAGTATGCTGCCACCTTTTCCTTCAACTAATTCTTCGGCTTCAGCTCTTTTAATATTTTCCAGCGTGCCGGTAAATAGAAAACTCGTGCCTTCCAGGCTACCGCTCCTGCGCTCGTTACGTTTTGTATTTACCAGGCTTAGTCCGGATTTCTCAAGACTTTCCAAAACATGAATGTTGTCCCCGTTAGTAAAAAATTCAAAAATGCTGCCTGCGACCTTTATCCCTACATCTTCTAGTGTCTGTAAGTGTTCCAGCGAGTATTGTCTGAACTCTAGCAGGTGATGAACTACGTTAGCCAGTGTTTTTGCTGTTGTCTCACCTACATATCTTATGCCCAATCCGAAGATCAGCCTGTGAAGAGGTTGATTTTTAGAGCTTTCAATAGCTGTTTCAAGATTTGTAATTGATTTTTTTCCGAACCCTTCCATCGTGCTGATCTTGTCAAAAGGGAGGGAATAAATTGAAGGGATTGTGGTGAGATATCCCAGTTCGTAAAATTTCCTCACATTGGCATCACCCAAACTGCGTATATCCATGGCATCCTTACTCACAAAATGAATTATTCTTTCCACAACCTGAGCCTTGCAATTAACGTTTATGCATCTCAGAACGGCTTCACCTTCGGGTTTAACGAGTGCGTCTTTACATACGGGGCAGTTAACAGGAAAAACTATTCTTTCCTCACTGCCCTTACGCAACTCCGTTAGTGGCTTTACGATATATGGAATAACATCCCCGGCTCGTTCAACCAGCACGGTATCGCCGATCATCAGGTCTTTTTCCCGAACCACGTCCTCATTAAAAAGAGAGACAGACGTTACTGTTACTCCACCAACCGCCACGGGTTCGATCTTGGCGACAGGTGTGATGGAACCCGTTCTCCCAACCTGATATTCTACGTGCAACAGTGTGCTTGTTGCTTGTCTTGCCTTGAATTTGTAGGCAATGGCCCACCTGGGATGATGTGTCGTCATGCCCAGTTTCTCCTGTAAAAGGATATCATTCACTTTTATTACCATCCCGTCGATCTCATACGGCATACCGTCTCTATGCTGCTCCATCTCTGGAACCTGGTCGATCACCTTCGCGATGTTTTTCAGGATCTTTAATTCTTTAACGGGACTGCGAAAGCCAAGGTCCCAAAGCATCTGCAGCGTTCCGCTATGTGTTCCCAGGGCCTTGTGAATCCCTGACGGTTTAAAATTCTCCGGTTCTGTATGGCCATCAACTGACAGTTCCTGTCCTTTCAACGTGGTGTAATAACTGACATGATAGAAGAAGGCTTCGAGATTTCTCTTTTTGACCTCTGCCGGATTTTTAATACGGAGAGATCCCGATGCCGCATTTCTTGGATTGGCAAAGGGTGCGAGCTGCTGGCTGGCAAGCCATTCATTCTGTTTCCTGAAACTCTTTTTACTCATCAGCACCTCACCTCTAAGTTCAATCGTTGCAATTCCGAAGGAGGAAAACCTGGCGCTAAGTGGTACCGACCCTATCTGCCTGATATTTACCGTGACATCATCTCCTTCCACGCCATTGCCTCTTGTTGCGGCACGAACCAACAGATCGTTCTCGTAAATGATAGAAATACTGGCTCCGTCAAACTTGGGTTCAGCACAATATTCTACCTCTTCCGCTCCGCTTAGGTCACGGCACTTTCTGTCCCAATCAGTGAGATCATCGGCATTGTAAGAATTCTGCAAAGAGAGCATCGGTACGAGGTGACTGACCGTTGGAAATTCTTTGGTCAGGCCTTTTGCAACGCGCTGGGTTGGTGAACCGGGCACTATGAGATCAGGATGCTCCTCTTCGATCTTTTCCAGGGTTTTATATAGCTGGTCATACTCAAAATCAGTAATTAATGGGTCGTCAAGTATATAATACCGGTGTTCATGAAACAACAATACATCTCTTAATACACCGATTTCTTTTATCCCGGGTGCCGTGGCAGATTTAATAAAATGCCTGGATTTTTCCTGTAAAGCTTTACTCTCCTGACTGGAATACATGTTCTATGTTTGTTACGCTAAAATAAAATACTTAATTCGATTGACTAAGAAACTACTATTCGC
>JBDTEB010000125.1:0-2622 GCA_039922795.1 Chitinophagaceae bacterium | reverse complement strand
GCTGGAAAGGATCTTTCGCATCAGGGGAGAAGCCGCATCAGCTAAAGTTTGTCTTAGCGCAGGATCTGTCCGTTCCTGGGCGGGTAAATATTCGACACAGCAGATCAAAATCAAAAAAAGGAAATCTTTCATCTATCGGCCATTTATTTAGCCTACCTTAAAATTAATCATTCAAGTAATTCCCACCATTCATGTCTTTAACCGTAAAACGTTTCCTGGCGCTCGATGTTTTTCGAGGCCTCACTGTCTGCTTTATGATCATCGTGAATACAGCCGGTAACGGGGCAACCACGTACTCGCCACTTCTTCATGCGAAATGGAACGGATTTACTCCCACGGACCTGGTGTTTCCTTCCTTTTTATTCGCAGTCGGCAATGCACTCAGCTTCGTTTCATTAAAATGGGATGTGATGAAGACCTCTGAGGTATTGTTGAAGATATTTAAAAGAACAGCCATTATATTCTTGCTCGGCTTCCTGATGTATTGGTTTCCCTTTGTGCGGCATGGACAAGGTGGTTACTCGCTGGCTCCGTTTTCAGATACCCGCATCCTCGGTGTACTTCAGCGAATTGCGCTGGCTTATGGTATCGCTTCACTGATGATCTATTTTTTCAAGGCCAGGGTTACCATAATTATATCAGTGCTGATGCTGTTTTTCTACTGGTTCCTCTTGCTGTATTTTGGGGATGCGGCAAATCCATTCAGCCTTCTTGGTAATGCCGGACTAAAATTCGACCGCTGGCTGATGGGAGAACACCATTTGTATCATGGCGAGGGCCTGGCATTTGATCCTGAAGGTTGGCTCAGCACCATTCCATCCGTAGTAAATGTTGTTGGCGGTTATGTTGTAGGAAGGTTTATTCAGACCCGTGGCCGAACCTTTGAGGGCCTCTCGACATTGCTTCTTGCAGGTTTCCTGCTGATCAGCGTGGGCTACTTCTGGGATCTGCTGCTTCCTATCAATAAAAAACTATGGACCAGCTCATTCGTGATCTATACTATTGGGCTCGACTGTATTATTCTTGGGGCCGTTATGTATATTGTTGACCTGAAACACCTTACCAGCCGCACTTACTTCTTCGAAGTTTTTGGCCGGAACCCGTTGTTTATTTATCTGCTGTCGGAAATCGGGGCCATTCTGCTCTATTTTTTCCGGGTGAACCCGACGACAAGTATATATCGCTGGATCTATCAGTCGGTCTTCAGCAAGGCGGGGGCCTATTTCGGATCGTTGCTCTTCGCCGTGACTTTTATGCTATTGTGCTGGTTGGTGGGTTATATTCTTGATAAAAGAAAGATCTATGTGCGTGTTTGATGACTTATGCATAGCGGAACTTTCCTCGATTTGATTCTTGACATTACTGAAAACCATTGATTTTGAGGGTTAATTTGGCCATTTGCCGGTTTATCCTGCTATTAACTTACATCCGGGATTTGTCACATGCCTTAATTGTCGTAAATTCGCGCCTCTTTTGCGTTACCTCCGATTTCAGTAAAATATTAAACAGGTAATAGTCTAAAGCATCGTATTATGAATATTCGCAACATAGCAATTATTGCCCACGTAGATCACGGTAAAACAACACTTGTAGACAAGATCCTTCATTCAACCAATGTATTCCGGGCCAACCAGGACACTGGAGAACTGATCATGGATAGCAACGATCTTGAAAAAGAACGTGGTATAACTATCTTCAGTAAGAACGCGGCCGTTCAATATAAAGATGTTAAGATCAATGTGATCGATACTCCTGGTCACTCGGATTTCGGTGGCGAAGTAGAACGTGTATTGAAAATGGCAGACGGTGTGCTGCTGTTGGTTGATGCATTTGAAGGACCGATGCCTCAAACACGTTTTGTGCTACAGAAAGCTCTCCACCTGGACCTGCGCCCTATCGTGATCATTAATAAAGTGGACAAACCAAACTGCCGTCCTGACGAAGTACACGATGCTGTTTTTGAACTGTTCTATAACCTCGATGCTTCTGAAGAGCAGCTGAATTTTCCAACGATTTACGGATCTTCAAAACAGGGCTGGATGAATACGTCGCTGACCCAAACGGAAAATATCTTCCCTTTGCTGGATGCCATCCTCGAATATGTTCCTGAGCCTGTAGCCAATGCAGGAACCACACAAATGCAAATTACCTCCCTGGACTATTCATCTTTCCTCGGTCGTATCGCCGTAGGCAAGGTTGCCAGGGGTTCAATAAAAGAAAATCAGAACGTGGCGCTCATCGCTGCTGACGGCAGTGTAAAAAAGTCGAAAGTTAAGGAACTGTACACTTTTGAAGGAATGGGCAAAAAGAAAGCAACAGAAGTTTTCGCAGGTGATATCTGCGCTGTTGTGGGTCTGGATGATTTCACCATCGGTGACACCATCAGTGATCCTGAAAACCTCGAAGCACTTCCCGTGATCAGTGTTGACGAACCGACCATGAGTATGCTTTTCAGCATCAACAACTCTCCATTCTTTGGTAAGGATGGAAAGTTTGTCACCTCAAGGCACCTGCGCGACAGGCTGATGAAGGAAACTGAAAAGAACCTGGCCCTCAAAGTAGAAGAGACAGACAGTGCAGATAGCTTTCTCGTCTTCGGACGCGGAATTCTTCACCTGGGCA